>JAZNYB010000026.1:0-6118 GCA_045594185.1 Faecousia sp.
AGTCCTCGGGAATGCCGTAGTCAGCGCGGGCAACAGCGGGAACAGCGGGAGCAGCGCTTACCAGCTCATACCAGGGCTCGGTGCTGGCAAATGCATCATCGATGATCTGCTGGCAATCCATGGTCATGAAACCGGTGGCGTCATAGGAAACGATGCAGATGCCGTTGGCAATGGTGCCTTCCAGGATCTGCTCCTCGTCGAATGCCATGAACCATACGTAGAAAGCGGTCTCGTCATCGGTCATAGCGGTAACGATTTCAGCATCGCCGAAGCCATAGGTGCCGAAATAGGTCTTAACCTTGGTGTAGTTCTCGGGAATGCCATACTCAGCGCGATCAACGGTGCCGGCGTACTCAGGAGCTTCGGGCTCAGCGGGAGCTTCGGGCTCGGCGGGAGCTTCGGGCTCGGCGGGAGCTTCGGGCTCAGCGGGGGCGGCGGGCTCAGCGGGAGCAGCGGGCTCGGCGGGAGCAGCAGGCTCAGCAGCGCCACCGCAAGCGGTCAGCATACCGAGAACCATAACTACAACCAGCATAAGGGAAAGCAGCTTCATGGTGTTCTTCATTTTTTTTCCTCCTTAAATTTATGGGCTTTCGCCCAATTTTTTTGGGGTAGTGCATAAGCGTTGGCGGACCGGCTCCGTTTAGTTCAGGTTCAGTAACGGAATCTCCGATTTTACCAAGCTGTCAACAGTATAACACAGCAGGGTAAAATACGCCACACTTAATTTAAATTAACATAATAAATGGAATTGAAAAACTGTTTTATTTGATGTATAATGGTCCGGAAATGACTTGTTTGGCGAGACCGAGCGAAAGCGGGTGATTTGTTGTATTTCAAACGTTACATTTCTTTTAATCGCATAGAAGCCTTTATGAAAAATCTGAGGGAACAGGACCCGAAAACGAATTACAGTTCAGCAGTCAGCCGGTTTGTGAGCGAAGAGTCCGTTGAGTCCCTTCCACCGCCGTTCCCTGCGGATTTTGATATAATTACAACTTCTGATGAGGAATTTATAAAATTGTGTGACCGGCTGCCTGTCAGTACACGGGTATTTGACCATGACGGAAGCTTTGCCGCTGCCGACTTATTCCCTCATAACTATGAATGCTTTATTGTCAGGCATTTGAATTCAGTGAGAGCGGTAGCGCATTACCACGATTTCTTTGAGGTGTGCTATGTTTGGCAGGGACGTTGCACCCAGCACACAACCCACCAGAGCTACACCATGGAACCGGGAGACTTTTTGCTGATTCCACCCGGGATCAGCCATACGGTGAGTATCGATGAAGAGGACACGGTTTTGTTCAACATCATGGTTCGCGCTGATACGCTCCGCGCGTCTTCCCTTTCTCTGCTGATTCAAAACTGCGCGATTTCAGCTGTTCTCCGGCATTTCCTGCTGGAAACAGACAGAAAGAACTGCGTGCACATCCAAACGGATAACAGCAAAGTGCTTAAGCGTATAGTTAAGCATATGACCCAACAGTGCTATACCAACCAGGACATATTCTGCGACTTTGCAATCAATGTCTTCAATCAGCTTTTCTGCTACATATTAATGTCCGGAGAGCTGAAGACGGACCATATGTGCCTGCCGGACAGCCTCTCCATCTTTGCAATTTTCCGTGAGATCCAGCTTAACTACAAGACCGTTACGCTGAAAGCTCTCTCTGACAAGTTCTATTTCAGTGAGGAGCATTTAAGCCGTCTCATTAAGAAAATGACCGGAAAGACCTTTTCCGATCTTCTCAGGGAAACCAGGATCAGCCAGGCAAAGCAGCTTATTATCCATACGGACCTGAGCATTGAAGATATCAGCGAGCTGGTGGGTTACAGCGATGCATCAAGCTTCACAAAAGCCTTCAGAGCCGGAGTGGGTATGACGCCCTCTCAGTACCGAAAGCAGGCATTGCTCTGACGGGGACATTTTCCCGGGCGCTTCTCTGAATCAACATCATTAACAATTCAAAATCCCCGCAAAAGAGGGACAGCTGTCCTCTTTTGCGGGGATTAATTATGCTGTTGGTGTTTTGCCGGAAATCAGCCGATATGCTCCAGTACAAAGGCAACGGCACGCTCGTCAATGTCGTTGCCCAGGTTGCCGTGGCTCTTGCCTTCCACCACCACAAGCTCCACAGAGGGGAAGAGCTCTGCGGCCTTCTCGGAATAGCTTATAGGCGCAATAGGGTCAGCGGTGCCGTGGAAGATTATCGCATCACCGGTGTAGTTGGGGATCATATCAAAGATGCTGAAGCTAACCGCATCCTCGTAATATTTGCGGCTGATAGTCATGCCCATAAAGTTGATCTCGTTGGTTTCGCTGTCAAGATCTGCCAGAGCCTTCGCTGCGTCATCATGAACAACATAGGCAGGGAAGTAGGCGACGAGAGCTTTTACATCGTCGGGGCGGGTGGCAGCCACATAGGTGGAGATAAAGCCGCCCTGACTGTAGCCAAAGAGAATAATGTTTTCCGCGTCTATCTCGGGCATAAGGGTCAGGCCGTCCAGCACCGCGTTAAGATCCTCAGCCTCGGTGAGAACTGACATCTCCTGGGGAGTGCCTTCGCTGGCGCTGCCGTTGCCGCCGCCGTTATAGTCAAAAGCATAGGTAGCCACACCCAGGGATGACAGACGGGCAACCATACTGGAGCACTGAATGTGGTTGCCGCCGTAGCCGTGGGAAAGAATGACCAGGGGGAAGGGACCTTCGCCCTTGGGCAGGGACAACTCGCCGTAGATTTTCAGACCGTCGCGGTAAAAGCACAGCTCAGAGGTGGTGTAGCCTTTTCCGTCGTCAGCAGGCTTTTCCTCGGCAGGTTCTTCTGCGACGGGCTCCTGCGGGGGTTCTTCTGCCTCCGGTTCGGGGGCGGGCTCGGAAATTGCGGGCTCCTCGCTAACAGACTGGCTTTCCTGGGGAAGGGGAGTGCTTTCCGTTTCGCTGTTTGCGCAGCCGGTGAAGGCAAAGAGACTAAAGCACAGAGTCAGAACCAGGAGAATACTTAATATTTTTTTCATGTTTTGTCCTCCTATTTTAGATATTGGTTTGAGGATTTATTGCAACAGTATACGGTCCATGTCTTCAATTCAGCTTATTTGGGTCATAGATCACATTGCCGGTTCCTCCGTCGGCACGGCAGAAACGGGCAAAATCCATAGCCTTGGCAATCAGACCGCTGCCCATCGGGTTTCCAAATGGCAGATTGTCTGCATTTCCTGCGAGAATTTCGTCACAGACCTTGATTACGCTGTCAATCATATTTGCCGGACCTTCTCCGTTTCCGTGAGAAAAAATGACCCGGTCATATTTGCCCTGGGTTTCCTCCTTAAGTTTGAGCAGCATCTCCCTGTATTCGGGCACAGAGGATGACCAACGTTCAAACAGGAAGGTAAATTGATTGCAGACATCAGCCAGCAGTAAAATACGCCATTCCGGAATCAGAATTGTCAGAGAGCCTGGGGTATGGCCCTGACCTCTGAATACTTCAACGGATACGCCGCCCAAATCAAAGCGGTCACCGGGGGAAAGGGGCGCAAAATCCACGGCAGAGCAGGGGGGCAGATAATCGGTGTCGGAAACAGAGGCAAGCAGCGCCGGATCGCCTCCCTGCATGGCGGCACCGGCTAAATAAGCCTTGCGCCATTCAAATATGGAGTGAGCCTGATAGACTTCGATGTCAAGAGGACTCATCCGAACATCGTCAAATCCAAAAGCCCCCAAAGCGTGGTCCACATGACCGTGGGTGAGCACAACTGTCACAGGCTTTGAGGTC
Organism: Faecousia sp.; assembly: GCA_045594185.1. GTDB lineage: Bacteria > Bacillota > Clostridia > Oscillospirales > Oscillospiraceae > Faecousia. The sequence continues at coordinate 3,771 of JAZNYB010000026.1, forward strand.
AGATCGTGTATCAGCGCCGCCAGGTCTCCGACGCCAACGCCGGTGTCGATCAATACAGCCTTTTCCTTACCCTCCACCAGATACATCGCAGTGCGGGCAATGTCCCAGATACGTGTCAACCCGGGAAAGATAGGGTCCACTTGATAAAAAGACTGAGAATTCATTTCGTTTCCTCCTTGTAATAAGAGCGTCGGGCTTTCGGGAGCGGTATGGAAAAGCCGTAATGCCACAGCGGTTCTCTCTTAAATTATGGGCTTAATTGCCCTTGGTGTCAACATTTTTGCATGCGTGCCCGCTCGCTGCGTCCACACATACGCACGGCATTCTCAAATCCGGTTTGTTCTAAAAATGGAGAGGAAGGAAAAGACCTCGAAATCCGAAGATTCCGAAGTCTTTTCAGCAAGTCCCTTTGTCTTTTTGTGAAAACCGAAGAAAATCACACTTTACAAGTCATAAAAGCAAGAAAAAAGCCTTGATTTCCGAAGAAACCAAGGCTTTTGGCGGAGATAAGCGGGATCAAACCGCTGACCTCTTGAATGCCATCGCACTGAGGTTGTGAATACAAGTGAATATTGTATGAATATATGGACTAAATAGCATAAAACAGACATTTTTCTTTCCATTATGTTTTGACTGGTACAGGACGTTTCGCCTTGATTCTGGTATAAATTCTGGTATGAAAAGTTTCCCTCGAAATTTAAAGTTTCGCTGTGTTTCCTTTGAACCGCCGGAATAGTCGAACATTAGAAAGGAAGAGACAAAAATGAGTATGATCAAGGCTGCAGAAGCAGCAGAGAATTGGGGAGTTTCCGTGCAGTTGGTGCGGAGATATTGCCGCGAAAAACGCATTCCGGATGCCGAAATATATGACGGAGTGTGGTTTGTTCCGGAGGACGCGGTGTTTCCGGACAGAGCAGAAACTGAGCCAACCAATATGCCGCCGCTGCTGAGAAGACTGCATCGCCAGCGCAGTTCAGGTGCTGCAGATTTGTATAATTACCTTCAAATTAACATGTCTTACAGCTCAAATCGTATGTCCAGCAACCGTTTAACGAGAAATCAGGTAGAATTTCTCTATAAAAAAGGAAAAATCCAGTCAAGCAACGAAAGTATGAAACTGAATGATTTTATAGAGATGAGGAATCATTTTTTGTGTATAGACGATGTTTTGTCTGTTGCGATGAAGAAACTGAAGCCGTCAATGTTCCTCAAATGGCACGGTATACTTTTCAGCGATATTTGTGGCCATAGATTGAGATCTGTTAAGTCGGGAGTATACAGAACCGGTCCTTCTCCCTATAGAACAGGTGCAAAATTTCCGGCCTCAGAAATTAGCAAAAATCTAACCGCCATGTGTCAGGAATACGAACGTTTGGTAAACGTTACTCTGCAGGATGTTCTGGACTTGCATGTGCAGTTTGAAAATATTCATCCCTTTGATGACGGGAACGGGCGGATTGGTCGTTTGCTGATGCTAAAAGAATGTCTGCGCCACGGAATTACGCCTTTTATACTGGACGATAAGCGCCGCAGTGCCTATCTGGACGGTATAAGATGTTGGGAAAAGGACACATTGCCTCTGATGCAGGTCTGTTTAGAGGCACAGGCACGCTTTCAAGCTCAAATAGAACTGGAAAAACTACTGGAAGCACAGGCAAGAATCATGAGAAAGCTGCAAAAATCGGAGTGCGACGACTAAACGCGGAACTATTGTGTTTCTGCGGAACTTTTTAATTCTGGTATAATTCAGATATAAAGGTTCCGCACGAAACATTTGCAATGCATAAAACCCCGCAAACCCTTGAAAATACTAGGTTTTTGCAGTGAATGAATATGCATTGAGTTAGTCGTTGTGTACGAATATGAATCTAACAGGAGATTACTTACAATGAAATTTAAGAAGTGTGAAATTAACTTTGATACCAACTGCGTTGATGCAGTCCTTGTTGATGGTAGGGAGGTTTCTATTGATTGCTTTGCCGTAGAGAATGAATTTACGGAAACAGAGCACGATCGTCTTGAATTGGATTTCCTGCTCTTTACCGACACAGAGGGCTATGCAGATCTTGTCCTCACCGGCGGCATGGACCAATATATCGAAGCAATGCGGCAGGAATAATAACCAACTAAACCCAAACAGAAACTGAGCGAGGGAAAACCCTCGCTCAGTTTAGTAGAGCCATATTAACTTTAATCAGATGCTGATAACATCACTTGTGTTTTGTGGGGTTATTGTTCGATGCCTATAGCGAATCCATTGGATTCCATAACAAAATTATCAAAGCTAGTTTCGAGGAACTATACCGGCTTATGAACGGAAAGTTGCTGAAGGAGATTGATGAGATCAT
>JAZNYB010000027.1:0-3489 GCA_045594185.1 Faecousia sp.
AGCTTTCTGACAGTCAACACGGCTTTCAATATGCCCCCGGGAAACCTTTTCATTTTGCCCGAAAAAGCTGCCTTGAAATTTGTTATATATTTTCTTGTGACATACCTTGACAGGCGAGGTACTTCGTGCTATATTAGTTTCACGAAAGGGGGATGCTTCATGTCCATTGCCGGCGACCTGATACGAGGTCACACCGATGCCATCATTCTGGCTCGTCTCATGCAGTCAGACAGCTATGGCTACGAGATCAACAAACCCATCTCCACCCTTTCTTCCGGACGATTTGAATTGAAGGAAGCCACCTTATACACCACATTCAAGCGGCTGGAGGAGCTGGGCTGCATAGCCTCCTACTGGGGAGACAGCGGCGCGGGAGCCCGAAGGAGATACTACACCATCACTCCCACAGGAAGGGAATCCTGCCACCGGCTGCTGCTGGAATGGGAGGAAACAAAGGAAATCATGGATAAATTACTGGAAAGGTCGGAGAGAATATGAGAGGAAAGCTGATAACCTATGTGGATCTTTTGTTTGCCGGCGCGCCCAACAGCACCGAGATCCATCAGGAGATTTTACAAAACACCTTAGACCGCTATGACGATCTGATCGGGGAGGGAAAATCCCCGGAGGCCGCGTACCGGCTCGCCATCTCCGGCATCGGAGACATCAACGAAATTTTAAGCACACAGCACCAGCTCACCCCGGAAGCCCCCGCAAAGGCAGACGACGGCGATACCCTTTTGAAGCAGCTTCTTCGTGCCGGTGCGATCTTCCTGTATATCATATCTATTATCCCTCTGCTTATCCTCAGCGAGATAGATCATATTTTCGGTACAAATCTGGGCGATATGTCCGTTATCGGTTTTTGCGCTACCATCGGCATTTGTGCCGTCGCAACGGTACTGCTGATCCTGGGCAGAAAAAAGAAGCCCTCGAAAAACAGAGAGGAGCACACGGAGGAGTATGATGAGCAGCAAGAGGCTGTCACTCCGGAAAGTGAGCTGAAGAAAAGCGTTCGCAGCCTGATCTCTACCCTTGGGGTCGTCGCATACTTTATTGTCAGCTTTGCCACCGGTGCATGGCACATTACATGGGTGATCTTCCCTCTCATGGGTGCGGTTTCCGGGCTGGTCACTGCCTGCATAGATCTGAAGGAGGCAAAGAAAAATGAAAAGTAACGCCATCATCCGCATTATCATTTATAGTGTCCTGATCCTGCTTACATTGAGTATTCTGGCTGGTATATTCCTGATCCGGCAATACTCCTTTGATGGCGGTCAATTTAGCTCCGTAGTCACAGGGCGCACTGTGAACATCCCCGGCTCCACTGTCAAAAGGCTGGAAATCGAATGGGTATCGGGAACCGTGACCATTGCGTACGGAGACACCCAGGACATCGCTTTTTCCGAATCCAGCCGGAACGAAAAGGCTGAGGAAATGGTTTGGAACCAATCAGGAGATACCCTGACCATTCAATACAGCCGCCCCGCTTTCAACATCGGAATTGTAGGTCTGAACACCATCACCCCGCCCAAGGATCTCACCATCACCGTCCCCCGGGACTGGGAGTGCCGGGAGTTGGAGATCGAATCCGTATCCTCCGACCTGCGTATCTCGGAGATTTCCTGCGGGAAGCTCTCTGTGGAAAATGTATCCGGATACTGTGAGCTTCAGAATTTCAGTGCGGATAAGATTTCTCTGGAAACCGTCTCCGGGAACGCCTGCATTTCCGGCGGCTTTGAAACCCTGGATGTCGAAGCCGTATCCGCCGATTGCGAGGTTTATTGCCTGGGTCAGCCCAAAAAGATCGGCTTGGATGGCGTATCCGGAGATCTGGATCTGTATCTCATGGAGAGCGTGGGCTTTACCTGCTCCTCGGATTCTCTCAGCGAGGATTTTTACAGCGACTTCCCCACCACAATCTCCGGCGACAAGCACATCTACGGTGACGGAAGCTGCATCATTGAAGTCGATTGTGTCAGCGGCGATGTAAGCATCCACAAATTTGACGGCACTCCTTAACACATAGCCCCCTAAAGCCGTTCTTAAAGCAGCTTTAGGGGGTCGTTCCATATTAAAATTCTCCGGAGGCGAACATAAGAGCGGACAGTGCGCAAAGAGGGGCTGTCTCACAGCGCAAAATTCTTCTGCCAAGGGTACAGATCAGCATTCCGGCCTCCTTCGCCGCCAGCACTTCACCCTCCTCCAAACCGCCCTCAGGGCCTGTGAGGATACTCGCGGTATGAAAGCCGTTTTTTTCCGTGATCGCCTTGGAAAAGGTAAAGCCCTCCTCATTTTCATAGAACAAAACCGGCAGCTCTGCCTGCGCCGCTTCCCTGACAGCCTGTGCGTAGCTGTTCAGCACCCGAACCTGCGGGATGATCCCTCTGCCGGACTGCTCACCTGCGGAAGCGGCGATCTTCTGCCACCGCTCCAGCTTCTTTTTAAGGGATTTTTCGTCAGGACGGGAAACGCACCGGACAGAGGGAAACGCCACGATTTCCGCGGCTCCCAGCTCCGTTGCCTTCTGGATCACATGCTCCAGCTTGTCTGCCTTGGGAAACGCCATATAAACAGACACCCGCACCTTGGCTTCCGACAAGCTCTCACCCCGGCTTAGAACCCCAAGGGACACACTCCCCTGCCCCTGCTCCAGAACCTCGCACAGGCACTCCTGCCCCTGCCCGTCGCAAACCGTAACCTTGTCGCCGCTTTTCAGGCGCAGGACCTTGGCGTGTGTGGCATTTTCGCCCTCTAAAATAATATGGTCGGATGACATTTCTTCTGGGGAAATAAAAAATCGGGTCATAGGGATGCACCTCTGTATATTAGAATGGTAACACAGGTCTGGATCTTTGCCTGATCCGGTTCTCATGGAAATACGAAAATCAACCTTCTTGCGTTTAATTGTCCTTGACTGTATTGATGGATGCAATCAGCATACGGCGAATACTGCCGCAATCGTGTAAATATCTCCGAACCGCATCAGCAGATAGCAACTGGGCCCTCACAAACAATTCCAGCCAATACTCCGTTTCATAACACTCCTTCAAGGCAATTTGCAGCTTTGAAATAAAGTCCGGTCTACTATGAGCATACTTGGCTTCCCGTATATTTGCACCAATAGAGGTTGCGCTTCTTTCTAACTGATTTACCAGAGAATAATGCCCCTTCATCTCGCAGGTTAGTTTTAAGATATTTACAGCAAAATCCAACGACAGGTCAGCCAGCTTGTTTTCTGCCATAGTAATCCCCCGCTTTCTGATACAACTAAATCCTTGAAGGCAAGGATGAAATCTGCTTTGCAGATGAAATCCACTTCGTGAATGAAATTAAATCCGTCCCTATCATCCACCGTCAGGTGGATTTCATCACAAAGTGATTTCATCCATCGAAGATGGAATTATTCCGACAAAGGACGGATTTAGCTGAAAAAACCACGCCATTGGCGTGGTTTTTTCTGGTGCGGGAGATGGGACTCGAACCCAC
>JAZNYB010000028.1:0-7709 GCA_045594185.1 Faecousia sp.
TGAAAACGGATTTACCCAGATGTCTGAGCTTGCCGATGCCATTTGGGCGGCATTGCAAAAGGGAAAGCGGGTCGTGGTGGAGCATTTTGATCTGGTGTACCCGCTGTTGGGTATGAATGCCCATTTGCTCATTGGTGTAGGAGAAGAAGTCCTCATTGCCCGCCCCAATATTTTTGGTCCCGATCCCAAGGAGATCTGCGATGTGGTCTTTGCCTCCCTGAAGCATCGCCTTATGACCCACACCGCAGAGGATCTTTGCGAACTTTGTATGCCGGAGGAAGAACTCGCCCGCTGTGTCCACAGTGATGTGCGCCATGGCTTTGTTATGACCTTCCCCGGAGAAGTACCCAAATTCAGCATTAAGGAATTGGAAGAAAAAGTGCTGGATCTGATCGCGCAGGATCTTCCCATGACCTATATTGACCATAACCATGTCTCCATTGGCGGCACGCCCCACCGCTGCACCGGTCCTCGTATCCATGTGACCAGCACAGGGCTGGTGGAGGGCTTCCATCTTCTGTACCACTTCATCCCGGATAATCTGCACCATCAGCATTTGCTCATTGGCTGCGTAGGCGAAAAATCCGTGGAACGGCTGCAAAAGCTGGAGCAAACCGCAGTGGCATCCGGTCTTACCCGCAGCGGCGGCTTCTTCTAAAATATGGAATTTTGGGATATTTCTCTGGAGGAGCTGCTTGCCGCCAGAGAGAATCGGGCAGCCAGACAAAAAATGCTTCTTTCCCAATATGGCTGCACCCTCATTTGTTATACCATGAACATCCCCGGACCACGAAAATGCAGTCCTGAGATCATCCGGGGCTTTCGGCTGGGGCAGGAGCTGCTTCTTTCCCAGCTTCAGGGGGAGGGTGTTTCTGTTTTCCACCGGGAGGAGCATATCAGCCCCACCGGTTGCGAGGGGTATTATCTGGTGGAAGAAAATCCGGAAACGGTGAAGGGGCTAATGGCGCAGGTGGAGGATGCCTATCCATGGACAAGGCTTCTGGATCTGGATGTGATCGCTCCACCGGGAACAAAGCTCAGCCGGGAAGAACTGGGACTTCCTCCCCGAAAGTGCCTTTTGTGCGAAAACAAGGCTGCGGTCTGCGCCAGAAGCAGAGCCCACGGTTTGCAAGCACTTCAGGAAGAAACGGACAACCTGTTAAGGGATGCGATTCGGGAAGCGGACAGCAGATTCTGCGGGGAAATGGCGGCAAAGGCACTGCTATACGAGGTCTGCGCCGCTCCCAAGCCGGGTTTGGTGGACAGACTGGGGCAGGGCAGCCACAAGGACATGGATCTTTTCACTTTCCTGTCCAGCACTGCCGCCTTGCAGCCCTATTTTTCCCAATGCGCCGCAGTGGGCATGGAAACCACAGAGCTACTCCCGGAGGAGACTTTCTCCCGCCTTCGCCTGGTGGGGAAGGAAGCGGAACATGCCATGCTCCGGGCAACAAAGGGCATCAACACCCACAAAGGAGCGATTTTTACTTTAGGACTTCTCTGCGGTGCTTTGGGGCGGCTTCCCAGAGCGCAATGGAAAGAAACAGACAAGGTTCTGTCCCTTTGCGCTCAAATGACAAAGGGGCTGACAAACCGTGAGCTGGAGACTTCCCGAGCAACCGGAAAGGATACCCCCGGAAAAGCCGCCTACCGTCTTTGCGGAAGCAAGGGCGCAAGAGGGCAGGCGGAGCTGGGCTTTCCGGCGATCTTGGGGGCAGGACTTCCTGTACTGAAAGCATCTCTGGCACTGGGCAATTCCCCCGAGGAAGCAAGCTGCCACGCCTTGCTGCATCTGATCCCTGCGTGTGGCGACACCAACCTCATTGCCAGAGGGGGGCTGAGCGGGCAAAAGGAGATGGTTTCCCGTTTGCAAGCCCTGCTGGACACAACGCCTTTCCCCTCCAAAGCCCAACTGGAGGAGCTGGACAGAGAATTTGTGGAAAAGAATCTCTCTCCCGGGGGCAGTGCGGATCTGCTGGCGGCAAGCTGGTTTTTGCTGTTCCTTTCTTCGGAGAAAGGGCAGTGTCCATAGCAATTTGAGGGGTAGCTGCCATGCTGCCGCAGCCCCATAAAGCAACAATTCCACAGGAGGAATGACCATGAATGTATGTGTATACGGAGCTGCCAGTCAGCAGATCGCCACGGAATATTTGCAGGCTGCTCACGAGTTGGGAAAAGCCTTGGGAGAAAAGGGCTGCACTTTGATCTTCGGCGGTGGAGATACCGGGGTAATGGGTGCCTGCGCCAGAGGTGTAGCCGCTGCAAGGGGCAGGATCATCGGTGTAGCTCCCCGGTTTTTCGACCAAGAGGGCGTTCTCTATCAGGATTGCACAGAATTTCACTTCACCGATACCATGCGCCAGAGAAAAGAGCTGATGGAAAACCTCTCCGATGCTTTTGTTATGGCTCCCGGTGGAATCGGAACAATGGAGGAGTTTTTTGAGATCCTCACCCTCCGGCAATTGGGGCGGCATACCAAGCCCATCTTCATTCTGAATACCCAGGGGTACTATAACGATCTGGCAGCCCTTTTGGAAACGGCAGTATCTCAGGGCTTTTTGGAGCGGCAGGGACTTTCTCTGTTTAAGATGTACCACGACCCCAAAGAGCTGGTTGACACCTTGTGTGGCATTTTGTAAAAAAATGTTGACAGCGCCGGGAAATGTGATAAACTATAAACAGCACACTGCCTTTCATTAAATCATTATCCCTGAGTAAAACCCGGGAGTCGGAGTTGGTGAAGAATGAAAGCCTTTCTTTCCGGCGGTATTGGTCGGCGGCTTCTTTTAGCCTTGGGGATGGCGGCATATTTGGGGGTTGCTGTTTTTGTGCTGGAGAGAACCGGGATCGGCTGCGTATTTCGGTACTTTCTGGGGATTCCCTGTCCCGGCTGTGGTTTGACCAGAGCCTTGCGGGCACTTCTGCGGCTGGACATTGTGGGAGCGTTTCGGTATAATCCCCTGATTTTTGCCATGCCCTATGTCTTTGTGTATATTCTCTTTCCTCTCAGGGGGAAGGGACACAAATGGCTGCTTTCGGGTATCGGAATCGTTGCCCTGCTCAATTGGGCGATACGCATACTTTGCGTTGCCATATAAACAGAACATATCAGGAGGTAAGATCATGTATTGCAAAAATTGTGGCAGCTCTATGGACCCCAATGCTGCTATCTGTGTAAAGTGCGGTTTCCAGAAGGGGACCGGCTCCAGCTATTGCCCCAACTGCGGAAGCAGCATCAACCCCGGTGCCGGTTTCTGCACCTCTTGCGGCTGCTCCCTGTCCGGCTCCGCTGCCGGTGGTGATCAGAAGTCCAAGCTGGTTGCGGTTCTGCTGGCGTTCTTCCTGGGCGGCTTTGGCATCCACGACTTCTATCTGGGCTACACCAAGAACGGTATCATCAAGATCGTTCTCACCTGCTGCACCGGTATTGGCGGTAGCATCTGGGCTCTTATCGACTTCATCCGTCTGCTCACCGGCGATCTCCATACCGATGCCAACGGCGTGGAGCTGAAGAAGGAATTTTGATCCAAACCATATTCAAAATGCGACAAACCCGCTTCGGAAGCTTCCGAGGCGGGTCGTTCTTATATTCTTATAGAGATTATGTAAACCTCTGGGCATATCCGCAGCGGCGGCATAATTCCTCCGTTGCTTTTCGGCACCGAAATCCATGCACCATAGCTTTTGCCCGGGGGGACTCCAGAATTTCCGAAAGCGCTTGCCGAAAAACATTGCCCAAGGTAATTGCCCCTTCACTGTCAAGGCAGCAGGGAACCACCGAGCCGTCCAGCAAAATGCCGAAATGCTCCTTCATGCCGTAGCAAAAAACAGAATCTCCCTGCACCGGGGCAGCGGCATCGGGCCACTGAAACCGGTCGCCCCACTCCAAAAAGAGCCTGTCCTGAATACGGTAACCTCTGGTGTTCTCCGTCCACGGCTGGGGAAAAAGATGGTGCAAACAGGTCAGGGCGTGGTCGTTTCTGCCTTCGTCATGCCCTTTGTTCCACAGCCGCAGGGAAACGATCACGCCCCGGGCTGTGGCGGCTTTGGCAAATTCCGCAACTTGGGAGAGGTAGTCCAACTGCCGGATGCCGCTTTCCTCCTCAAAGCTGTGCAAAGAAATATTGACCTTGTGCAGCCCGGCGGCGATCATTTCCTCTCCCCGCTTTTTCAGAAGAGTTCCGTTGGTGGTTATAACGGAGTGAAAGCCTTTTTGTTTAGCCAGCTCTAAAAAAACAGGAAGCTCCGGGTGGGTCAGAGGTTCGCCCATGAGGTGGTAGTAGATATACTTTGTCTTTCCCGCAAGCTGATCCAGTATATGGGAAAACTCGGACAGGCTCATTTTGCCCGGTGTGCGGCTGTGACCGTGGCAAAAGGAGCAATTCATATTGCAGATATTTGTGATCTCTACATAAACCCGTGAATACATCATGTCTCCCTTATCCTTCCTCCAAGCCTTCCTTGCATACATCCATCTCCGACCGCAGCTCCAGAACCTCCCCGGTAATGGGGTGAGGAAAACGCAGACCAACGGCGCAAAGCTGTTGGGTAAAAAGCCCCAGAGCATGGGAAAGGGCAAGACTTTCCTCGTTTCCGTACTGAGGATCACCCAGCATGGGGCAGCCCATGGCGGCACAATGCACCCGAAGCTGGTGGGTTCGCCCGGTCACCGGGATCAACTCCAGAAGACTTCTGTCCGCGCCTTTCCCAATGCAGCGATACTCTGTCCGGCTGGGCTGCCCCTCAGGGTCAACACAGCGCAGAAGACTGGGCTTGGGCAGTCTGGCAATGGGAAGATCAATGATTCCCGACTCCTGGGGCATTTTCCCAAAAACCAAACCGTGATACACCTTCTCCAGCTTCTTTTCCTGCTGTAAGGCGCAAAGGAGCTGATGAATGTGGGCGTTTTTGCCTAAAAGCACCAGACCAAAGGTGTCCCTGTCCAGTCTGGTTGCGGGATGGAAGGCACAGGGCTGCCCGGTTCTTTGGTAATAGCCCAAAACCGCGTTTGCCAAAGTGCCGGTGTTTCTGTGCCGGGAGGGGTGAATGAGCATCCCGGCAGGCTTATCCAGAATCAGCAGATGCTCATCCTCATAAAGAATGGAAAGGGGCGTATCCTCCCCGGGGTACTCCGGCTCCGGCTCATCCAGAATCACGGTGATCACATCCCCGGGCTGAACGGAATAATTGGTGCGGGCAGAGCTTCCGTTGACCAGAAGTCCCCCGCCCCATTTCAGGCGATTCATCAGCCCTGTGGACATGGACAGCTCTCCCCGGAGAAAGCCGGACAGCTTTCCCCCTCTGGTGGCAATATGTTTTAGCTCCATAAAACCTCCGGAAATGTTGCTTTTTCGGAAAGTATAGCATTTTCCGGGGGTTTCGTCAAGGAAAAGCCTGTTGCCTTTTATGCTTCGCTGTTGGTTTTGCTGTGCCGCCTCTTTTGTGAGACATTCCTATGTTTTTGCCGGGATTGTCTATTTCAATTATGATTTTTCACCAACCGATTGTCCCATTCCTGCTGCCTTGACAAACGGGAAAAACCTGATAATCTAAAGACAGGTGTATGTTGGTTTTATCATTTTCAATTCAGCGGCATGACCCCTCCCGGAAAATCAAAGCACCCCCGGGGAATTTCCCTCGATTTTTGTGTAGTTCTTATTCTCTATTTTATATTATCCCAACAGGAGGCTTTCACAATGAATTTTCTTGGTGTTCCTGTAGAAGTCAAAAACAGCCCCGCTCTGGATCCCCAATTTATCCCTCTGGGGAAGTTTTACGATGCCTTTCTTGCCATGGCAAAAGAGCCTTTCCATATTGCTGTAGAGCGTTCCAACGGGCAGACCGCAGTGTTTCCCACCTTTATCTGCGGCACAGAAGAAATGCGGCAAGCTGACATTTACTACATCGACCGCATGGTTAAGACACTTCTTTGGATGAAGGGCGGTTTCCGTGTATTTCTTTCCGGCAACGAAGCCGTAGCCCGGGAAATCGCCAACCGCTACAGTCTCGCAGGCGCAAGAGCATTTGATGCCGACTTTATGGCTGGAGTCTATGAAAAGCCCTTTGAAGTTCTTTTGGTGGAGAAAGTCCCGCAGGAGAAGGATTCCTCTCAGGCGATTGGTCGCCATTTGGAAGGGTGTCGGATCGGCTTTGATGCCGGCGGCTCTGACCGGAAGGTGTCTGCCGTGATCGATGGAGAGAGCGTTTTCAGTGAAGAAGTGGTGTGGTTTCCCAAGACCACGGAAGACCCCCAGTATCACTATGACGGCATTGTCTCCGCTTTGAAGGCTGCCGCCGCCCATATGCCCAGAGTGGATGCCGTGGGCGTATCCTCTGCGGGTGTGTATATTGATGACCGGGCCATGGTCGCTTCCCTGTTTTTGAAAGTTCCCAAGGAGCTGTATGACGAAAAGGTGAAGAACATCTATATTCGTGCCATTACAGACACCTTCGGCAATGTCCCCTTTGCAGTCGCCAATGATGGCGATGTAACAGCCCTTGCCGGTGCCATGAGTTTGGGTGACAACAACATTTTGGGCATCGCCATGGGTACCAGTGAGGCTGTAGGCTTCGTAGACAAGGCAGGTAATATTACCGGCTGGCTCAACGAGTTGGCTTTTGCTCCCGTGGACGGCAACCCCGAAGCCATGATGGACGAGTGGAGCGGCGATATTGGCTGCGGTGTTAAGTATTTCTCTCAGGACAGTGTGATCAAGCTGGCTCCTGCCGCCGGAATCACGCTGGAGGAAGCCCTGTCTCCCGCCGAGAAGCTGAAGGTCGTCCAGAAGCTCATGGAAGAAGGGGACGAAAGAGCCGCAAAAATCTATGAAAGCATCGGTGTCTATCTTGCCCACAGTCTTGTGCTGTATCACAAGCTGTACGGCTACCGCCATGTGCTTCTGCTGGGCAGAGTCATGTCCGGCAAGGGCGGCGACCTGCTGCTTGCCACTTGCAGGAAGGTTCTTGCTGAGGAATATCCCCAAGTCAACGAAAAGATCAACCTCGCTCTGCCGGATGAAAAATTCCGCCGGGTGGGACAGTCCGCCGCCGCTGCCAGTCTGCCTGCCCTTTCCTGATATTCTCTCTGATAAGCACATCAGCCGCCTTCGGAAACACTCCGGGGGCGGTTTTTTGCTCTGTGTGGAAGGTTGGGACGCAAAAAAGAGGGCGCGTCTTTCGACACACCCTCCGGTTTGGATTATTTTGCGTATTCCACAGCCTTGGTTTCCCGGATCACATTTACCTTGATCTGACCAGGGTATTCCAGCTCTGCTTCAATCTTCTTGGCAATATCTCTTGCCATGATGATCATATTGTCCTCAGATACATCCTCTGGCTTGACCATAATACGCACTTCGCGGCCGGCCTGAATAGCAAAGGCCTTGTCAACACCGGGATAAGAACCTGTAAGCTCTTCCAGTTTCTGCAAACGACGAATGTAATTTTCCACATTTTCACGGCGGGCACCGGGACGAGCAGCAGATACAGCATCAGCAGCCTGTACCAGAACAGCAATAACCGTCTTGGGCTCCACATCACCGTGGTGGGCCTCGATTGCATTAACAACAACAGGGTTTTCCTTATACTTACGAGCAAGATCAGCACCCAGTTGTACATGGCTGCCTTCCACCTCGTGGTCAATGGACTTGCCCAGGTCGTGGAGCAGGCCTGCCCGCTTGGCAAGGGCAACATCTACGCCCAGCTCTGCA
>JAZNYB010000029.1:0-7568 GCA_045594185.1 Faecousia sp.
CAGCGGCAGGATGTTCTTCCCACCTTTTCCCCCATTTAACACCGAAAAATCCCTTCAGGAGCTTTTGCACACCTGAAGGCATCTTTTTACTTATTCACTTTTCACTATTACCTGTTACTTAGAACGCGCCCTGCTCCATCATAGCCTCAGCAACCTTCTTGAAGCCGGCAATGTTAGCTCCGGCAACCAGATTGTACCCCAGACCATATTCTTCGGCAGCTTCCACGGAAACGCGGTGGATGTTCTCCATCATCTTGTGAAGCTGTGCATCCACTTCTTCCTCAGTCCAAACCAGACGCTCGGAGTTCTGGCTCATTTCCAGAGCGGAAACGCCTACGCCGCCGGCGTTGACAGCCTTGGAGGGAGCAACGATGATACCGGGCTGTGCCATGAGGAACGCCAGAGCATCGTTGGTGGTGGGCATATTGGCAACTTCGATGTAATACTTGATGCCGTTGGCAGCGATCTTCTCAGCAGACTCCATCTTAACATCGTTCTGCATAGCGGAAGGCATAACAACATCAACCTTGACACCCCAGGGCTTCTCGCCGGGGAAGAACTGGCAGCCAAACTTATCGGAGTAGTCCTGAACACGGTTGCGGCCGGGATTGCGCATCTCCAGCAGGAAGTTGACCTTCTCCTCGGTGCAAACGCCTTCGGGATCATAGATGTAGCCATCGGGGCCGGACAGGGTGACGACCTTTGCGCCAAGCTGCATAGCCTTCTTACAAATGCCCCAGGTAACATTGCCGAAGCCGGCGCAGGCGATGGTCTTGCCCTCAATGCTCTCGCCCTCGTGCTTCAGAACTTCCTGCAGATAGTACACAGCACCGTAGCCGGTAGCCTCGGGACGGATCAGAGAGCCGCCGTAGCTTCTGCCCTTGCCGGTGAAAACGCCGTTCTCCCACACACCCTTCAGGCGGCGGTACTGACCATACATATAGCCGATCTCACGACCGCCAACGCCCATGTCACCGGCGGGAACGTCGATGTCGGGTCCGATGTAGCGATACAGAGCGGACATGAAGCTCTGGCAGAAGCGCATGATCTCAGCATCGGACTTGCCGGCGGGATCAAAGTCGGAGCCGCCCTTGCCGCCGCCGATGGGAAGACCGGTCAGGCTGTTCTTGAAGGTCTGCTCAAAGCCCAGGAACTTGATGATGCCGGGGTAAACATTCTTCTGGAAACGGATGCCGCCCTTGTAGGGGCCGATGGCGCCATTGAACTGGCAGCGGTAGCCGGTGTTGGTATGGAAGTTACCCTGGTCATCTTCCCAGGTAACACGGAAGGTGAACATACGCTCAGGCTCGACCATACGACCCAGCAGGTCGTACTTCTCATACTCGGGGTGTTTCTCGATGACGGGTTCCAGAGAGGTGAGGACTTCTTCCACAGTCTGCACGAACTCAGGCTCGTGGGCGTACTTCTTGCGGACATTTTCCAGTACACTGGACAGATATGCATTCATAATTATTATCTCCTCTGCAATTATATTTTGATTGGATTAACCAAAGAATGCCGTAACAACAGACACGACCTCAGCACCGACTCTGGCCTGAGCTTCCCCGGTGGCAGCGCCGATATGAGGCGTTGCGGAAACCTTGGGATGGGTATACAAAGCTTCGTTCTTTGTGGGCTCCTCTGCCCACACATCCAGACCCGCGCCACGAAGCTTGCCGGAGTTCAGTGCTTCCAGCAGAGCATTCTCGTCCACATTAGCACCACGGGAGGTGTTAATGAGAACCGCGCCGTCCTTCATCCGGGCGATAGACTCAGCATTGATCAGGGGTTTGCCGGGGATGGCAGGAGTATGGAGGCTGACGAAATCGGACTTCTCCAGCAGCTCGTCCAAAGTGGTGAACCGCAGAGTCTCACACTCCAGCTCCTTATTGGGGTTGCGCCGGTAAGCCAGAACCTTCATGCCCAGGCCCTGAGCCATCTCGCCCAGGCACTGGCCAATGCGCCCATATCCCACAATGCCCAAAGTCTTGCCACGAAGCTCGAAGCCCTTGCCGTAAGCCTTCTTTTCCCACTTGCCTTCCCGCATGGTCTGACCGGCAATGGAAATAAACCGGGCGCAGGAGAACATATGGGCAAGGGCAACCTCGGCAACGGAGTTAGAGGAAGCATTGGGCGTATTGCGTACGGCAATGCCCTTTTCCTCGGCATAGGCAACATCAATGTTATCCACGCCCACACCGCCACGAACAATGAGTTTCAGACGACCGGTTTCCAGAGCCTCATCAATATGGGGCTTGCGAACCTTGGTAGCGGAGCGGATCACCACACCATCAAACTCCTTCAGAGCCTTGCCCAATTCCTCAGGGGCGTAGAACTGCTCCACAACTTCATAGCCGGCATTTCTCAGGTCAGCCAACGCGCCTTTGTCCATGCCGTCGGTAACTAAAATTCTGTACATACCTTTACGCCCTTTCTGCTTCAAATTTTTTCAGGCATTCCACCAGCGCAATGACACCCTCAATGGGCATTGCATTGTAAATGGACGCCCGCAGACCGCCCACGGACTTGTGACCCTTCAAATTGTCAAAGCCCGCCTTCTTGGTGTAGGCAACGACCTCCGCGTCCAGCTCCTTGGACTCGGTAACAAAGGGAACATTCATCAGGCTGCGGACTTCCCTGTCCACAGTACCCTTGAACATTTTGGAACCATCCAGGAAGTCATAAAGGATCTTTGCCTTTTCCTCGTTGCGCTGTGCCATAGCTTCCAGACCGCCTCTGTCCAGCAGATACCGGAACACCTTGCCGCAGACATAAATCGCCCAGCAGTTGGGGGTATTGTACATAGAGCCATTGTCGGCATGGGTGTCATAACGCATATAAACAGGAATTCTGGGATCCAGATCGGTGCGGATGAGATCCTCCCGGATGATGACGATGGCCATACCGGCGGGACCAATGTTCTTCTGAACGCCACCGTAGATCATGCCATAGTCCGCAACATTGCAGGGCTTGGACAGGAACATGGAGGACTGGTCAGACACAAGGATCTTGCCCTTGGTATCAGGAAGCTGCTGGTAGGTTGTGCCGTGGATGGTTTCGTTTTCACAGATGTACACATAGTCGGCGTTCTCCCGGATGGGCAGATCCGTCAGATCAGGGATATAGGAGAAGTTCCGATCCTGAGAGGTGGCGACGCACTGGACATCACCGTACTTCTTGGCTTCCGTAAAAGCCTTCTTACTCCATGCACCGGTGACGATATAATCGGCAACGCCGTTTTTCATCAGGTTCATGGGGATCATGGCAAACTGCAATGTTGCGCCGCCCTGAATGAACAGAACCTTATAGTTATCAGGAATATTCATCAGCTTGCGGAGGTCTGCCTCGGCATTGTCGTAAATCTCCTGGAAAACCTTGGAGCGATGGGACATTTCCATGACACACATACCGGAGCCCCGGTAGTTCATCATTTCATCCCGAATTTCCTCCAAGACTTCCACCGGCATGGTAGCAGGGCCTGCGGAAAAGTTGAAAGTGCGTTCGTACATAATCCATTTCCTCCTATCGTTTCAGGTGGCAGCATAGCCTTCCTAAAGCGAGTATAATCCAACATCAAGAAATAATCAACCGAAATCGGTAATTTCTTCCCTTTTGACCAGTGAGAAGTTTCAGGCTCTAAATTGTGCATTTTAACGAATTTCCGTATACAATTCCATGCCATTCTGTCAAAATGTCGTTTTAGCCCGCTCTCATGGCAGTATAACGATCCGACCTCTCTGCTCGGGCGGCTCAGTCTCCCGGGCAAACAAACCGTAAAGCCTTTCGTGGCATATCTCCCGCTGTGCCCATTCGCCCTTCATGGTCTTTCCCAGATTCACAAAGTATTCCGGCTCACCCGTCTGCCGCAAGACCTGCCGACCTTTTTCGCCGCAGGCAAGTACCCTGATGTAAGGTGCTTTTTTTGCCATGGTATCCTGTGTCAGCCCTAAAAAGGCGCACATGACCATACGATCCAATCTGCTTCGGGTATACCGCTTGGATTTCACTGCCGAAAGAATATCCTCCAGAGTACATTCTTTATGGCTGCAGCGCATGAGCTTTCGCCAAAGCCCCTCCGAACCGTAGGGAAGAACCGAAAACTCCTCCTCTGTCATGGAACGGAGTCTTCCCAAAACCGCCCGCTCGCCATAAAAAAGGCTGTGAGACATGACATCTTCAAAAGCTGTCCTTGCCTCCTCCGGCACATACTCCAGCCAGGATGCTCCCCCTAAAATCAGCTCCCGCAATGCCGTTGCGGAAGGATTTTCCCGGTCTGCCCGGGTGTCGTGATAATCCCCTTTTCTGTGAATGGGCAGAAGCTCTATGGGACTTTTCTGAGACAATACCGCCTTGGTGTACTCCACCGCCAAAATATCATTTGGACGGCACAGCACCTCCGGGTCTGCCCCCAATTTTTCCACCGCCCTGCTTCGGGCTGAAGGGAAAGAAAGCCCCTTTTCCAGCTCCTCACGCAGCGCCGCCGGAAACGCCGGTTTCAGCAAGACCTCTGCCGTCCGCATCAGCCGTTCCGGTTCTTCCGTCTCCGTCCCAAAGCAAAGGCGATCCACTCCCAGCCTGCTTAAAATCTCCACACCCCCGGCAGCAAACCCTTCCGCCGAAGAAAGGCTTACATTCACCGGCAGCTCCAGCACCAGATCCGCTCCGCAAGCCATAGCAGCCTTTGCCCGGGTCAGAGGGTCAAAAACCGCCGGATGACCTCTTTGCACAAACCTTCCGCTCATGAGACACACCACAGCACCCTCCGGGAAACGGCTTTTTATGTGAGCGAGCTGCTTTTCGTGCCCCCGGTGGAAGGGGTTATATTCGCAAATGATGCCGGTGATGGTCATAATTTCGCCTCCGAAAGTAAATTTTTCCCTTTTAGGGCTTGTGAAAACGAAAAAAATATTATAGAATAGCAACGATATGTTTATCCTACCATAAAACCATCAAAAATGAAATAGGAGGAACACGCAAAATGAACATTCTCATCATCAACGCAGGCAGCTCCAGCCTGAAGTACCAGCTCATGGATCCCGAGACCGGTGTAGTCGCCGCCAAGGGTCTGTGCGAGCGCATCTACATTGACGGCCGTCTGACCCACAAGGTGGGAGACAGCAAGATCGTCAAGGACATCCCCATGCCCAGCCATTCCGAAGCCATCGCCGCCGTTCTGGACATTCTGGTTGACCCCGAGCTGGGTGTCATCAAGTCCACCGACGAGATCGATGCCGTTGGTCACCGCGTTCTCCACGGTGGCATGGCATTCTCCGATTCCTGCATCATCGACGATGATTGCATCGCCGCCATCGAAAAGTATATCCCCCTGGGTCCTCTGCATAACCCCGCCAACCTCATGGGCATCCGTGCCTGTCAGGCTGTTATGCCCAAAACTCCCCAGGTCGCTGTGTTCGACACCGCTTTCCACATGACCATGCCCGCAAAGGCTTACCGTTACGCCATCCCCACCAAGTATTACGAGGAAGACTCCATCCGCCGCTACGGTTTCCATGGTACTTCCCACAAGTATATCGCCAAGAGAACCGCCGAGATCCTGGGCACCACCAAGTTCAAGATGATCAACTGTCATCTGGGCAACGGTTCTTCCCTGTCTGCCATCGCTGACGGCAAGTGTCAGGATACCTCCATGGGTCTGAGCCCCCTTGCCGGTGTTCCTATGGGAACCCGCTCCGGCGACATCGATGCTTGTGTGGTTCAGTTCATCTGCAACAAGTATGGCATCAGTGTTGACGATTGCCTGACCATGCTGAACAAGGAATCCGGCGTAAAGGGCATTTCCGGTGTTTCCTCTGACTTCCGTGATCTGGAAGACGGCGCTGCCAAGGGTAATGCCGACTGCCAGCTCGCTCTGGACAAGTTCTGTTACGAAGTCGCCAAGTATATTGGAGCCTACGCAGCCGCCCTCAACGGCATTGATGTTTTGACCTTCACCGCCGGCGTTGGCGAAAACGGCCCGGCTACCCGTGAGGCGATCTGCGACTATCTGGGCTTCATGGGTGTGAAGATCGATCCCGAAAAGAACAATGTCCGTGGTAAGGAGACTCTCATTTCCGCTCCCGACTCCAAGGTTCAGGTCTGGGTCATCCCCACCAACGAAGAGCTGATGATCGCGCAGGATACCGCTGAATTGGTCAAAGCCGCAAAGTAAAAACTTTCATATCCCCCCGCGTTGCGGGGGTACGAAAAGTTTGCCGCTCAGGATACCTCTGAGCAGACCAAGGCCGCAAAGTAATTCCCAAAATTTTACGAGCCGTCGCAACTGCGGCGGCTCTTTTTCAAAACCAGCGGAAATTTTTAATTTATCTGGCAGATTGCCCATAGACGGCTGTAAGGTGGGAGCATATCCTGCAAAGGGTTTCCGCAACTCACCGCCAAACCATTTTTTGAAATATACCAACCCAGAGGAGTGATATTATGTCAACCGTCGTAGAACGCTTTTTGCGTTATGTCTCCTTCGACACCCAATCCGATGAATTTTCCGAAACCTGTCCCTCCACAGAAAAGCAGAAGCTCTTAGGGACGGCTCTGGTGGAGGAAATGCGCTCCATAGGCATTGCTGATGCTCGCATGGACGATAACGGCTATGTGTACGGCTCCATCCCCGGCGACCCCAGCCTTCCCACCATTGGACTCATTGCCCACATGGACACCGCCCCGGATCTTTCCGGCAAGGATGTCAAGCCCCGCATCGTGGAGTTTACCGGCGAGGATGTTGTCCTGAACGAAGAGCTTGGCTATATCCTGCGGGAGAAGGATTACCCTGCCCTCGCACTCAGCCGGGGCAAGCACATCATCGTCACAGACGGCACTACCCTTCTTGGTGCTGACGACAAAGCAGGTATCGCGGAGATCATGACTGCCGCCCAATATCTGGTGACCCACAAGCCCCGCCACGCCACCTTAAAAATCGCCTTCACCCCCGACGAGGAGGTGGGCAGAGGCGCGGATCTGTTTGATGTGGAGGGCTTCGGAGCGGACTTTGCCTATACCGCTGACGGCGGCTTGATCGGTGAGATCGAGTTTGAGAACTTCAATGCCGCTTCTGCCTGTGTAGACTTCCGTGGACTGAATATTCACCCAGGCTCAGCAAAGGGCAAAATGGTCAACTCCCAGCTTATCGCCATGGAGTTCCACAGTCTGCTTCCTGTCCACCAGCGACCCGAAGCCACAGAGGGCTACGAAGGATTTTTCCTCCTGACTGACATGGAGGGAACGGTGGAAGCCAGCCGCCTGCGCTATATCATCCGGGATCACGATCTGGAGAAATTCAAGGTCAAGAAAGCCCTAATGGAAGAAATTACCGCGCTTCTCAACAAAAAGCACGGCGAAGGTACGGTTACGCTCACCTTAAAAGACAGCTATTTCAATATGCGCCAGAAGATCGAGCCGGTGATGTTCGTGGTTGACCGGGCTGTGGAGGCTATGAAAAAGGCCGGAATGGAGCCTGTTGCGGTTCCCATCCGCGGTGGTACGGATGGAGCAAGACTGTCCTATATGGGTCTTCCCTGCCCCAATCTCTGCACCGGCGGCAACAACTACCATGGCAG
>JAZNYB010000030.1:0-5199 GCA_045594185.1 Faecousia sp.
TACATCCGTTCCGGCGGTTATGCCGCAATCGGTGAGTATTATGTGTCCATCACCAACGGACTGATGACGGAAGGATTCTATACCTTCGGTTCTGATGGCAAGATGATCCTGTAATACGAAAACCGAAAGTGGACAGGGTGTCCTTGAACGAAAGAAAAATGTGCATATAATGTGGTTATAAACTAATCTGACCGCCTCCCTGTTTTGGGGAGGCGGTTTTGCGTTTTAATCAATATTTTTATACAGTTTTATTAAGGTTTTGCAGAAAAGTATTAAATATTTAGCAAAAACTTCGTTTTTGGTGAAAATAACCAGTTTTTGCATGGAAAAATCAGACAGTCCAACAATGGTTTTTTTCCCGAAAGCATGGTATGATGTTCCTGAATCGGATACAGTGCGCCTTTCCCCGACTGTGTTTTCGAAAGTAGTTTCTAAAAATTGAAGGAGGAAAATTCAGTGAATCGTACAAGAAAAATTCTTGCGCTGCTGCTTGCTGTATGTATGATGGTATCCATCATTCCCGCAGCTTTTGCCGCAGCCCCCAGCACCATGACCATCGCGAAGCTGGCTGCAGCTTCTGAAGCGGTGGCAAGCACTCTGGAAACCGCTATTAAGGCGGGCACCAATAATAGCGGTGTCTACGCCGATGTGGTCGTTCCCAGCGAAATTGCCGTTGGAGCTTACACCATGGGCGTTGAGGACTATGTTCTCATGGCGACAAAGGCAATTAACGACATTAACGGCGGTGCCGCTTCTTCTGTTGCCATCGCCTACAAGGATGTCACTCTCACAGGAAAGACGGCTCAGGGTGCTGCCCTGACTTCCGTTACCAAGGGACAGATGCTGGATCTTGCCCGGCGTATTGAGGTCTATGGTGCAAATTCCGCGGAGCTGCCCACCAGCTTCACCCGCCCCTCTGATGGTTCTGCTACCTATGAGGGCAGACTTTGCATCTACTCCATCGGCAGCATCTTTGCCCAGGCTCTGGCGGCTTACAGAGCAAACGGCTCTCTTCCCACCTCCGTGACCTTCGCTCCCTCCAGCTATACCACCTCCGAGACCTCCGCTCCCCAGGAGCCTGTGGATACCGGACTCCCTGTGAGCGACGAGTATGCGGCTGTTATTGAAGCAGCAGTGGAATTTAAGGCTTATGTAGATGAAAATGAAGCCGCCCCCAGCAGTGTTGTTGTGGGCGATACAAAGGCAACCACTTACGGCCTGTCTGAGTTCTCTCACCTGATCGCTCAGGTTATCGTGAATATCAGCAATGGAGACACCACCTCTGCTCTGGAGATTCTGGATCTCTCCGAGCCCTCCAATCCCAGCGAAACTGCCGTTGCCTCTACCATCACCCAGACCGAGTATCTGGACTTGGCTTCCAGAACCGTTACATGGAATCGGAACAACGGCGTAGGTGCCAACTACATGATCGGCTCCATCGGCAATATCCATCACCATGAGGCGATCTACCTGTATTGCCAGATCCTTGCCTACTATGCTGAGAACATCGCTCTGCCCACCACCGCTAACATTTACACTTGGGCAAAGCTCACAGGCTTCACCGCTGGTGACGCTACCTTCGGCGCGGACTTCTCCGCATACGCCGCTTACCTGGTTCCTACCGCAAACTGCCAGTCTACCAACGCCACCATCATTTCCGTTGCCAAGACCGGCATGATGTACAGCTCCGGTGACTTCGGCGGCTACGCAACTCCTGCCAACACCTATCAGGCAATGTTCAATCTCCATGAGTATCTGAACGCAAAGACCTCTTATGAGAGCTACATGAATACCAGCCGTGGCGCACTGGGCACATGGAATGACAAATACGGCAACTGCTGCGATATGGCTCACCTGATGATCGCCTGCGCCAGAAGCCTTGGTGTTCCCGGCCGTTATCGTCATGCCTACTGCTACTTCACCAGCGGTCTGGAGGTCGGTCATGTTTGGGCGGATGTTTACTGCGGCACGCAGTTTGCCAGCTACGACAAGTACAACTCCGACGGCTGGCTCACCTCCGACCTGGTCAGCTACTACAACTACTTGGGCTACAAGACCAATACCAGTGGTACATGGTATTCCGGAAATAAGGTTGCTGAGCTGGGCTTCTAATAGTCCACCAACACTAAGACAAGGAGAACGATACTATGAAAATGAATCGTATTTTTTCTCTGCTTTTGGTTCTGGCAATGCTTCTTTCCTGCGTGGGAATGATGGCATCCGCCGCAGAGCCTGAGACGGCAGAAAAGGCAGTTTCCGTAACTGCCACAAAATCCGGTGACGAGAAGATCGTTGCCGACTGGCTGTGGGCCAGTGTTTCCGACACCAGAGGTCACACCACTCTTATGGCTGAGTACGCACAGGCCGGTGTTACCGATCTGTATGTTCTGGTAAAGGGCACCGGCGGCAAGGTGGCATGGAACTCCAGTGTTTCCGGCACTACCGCCGCGTACAGCTACGACATCCTCCAGTCCATTCTTGACGCGGCAAAGCCCCACGGGATTCGTATCCATGCCTGGATGATGGGCGGTCACGATGACCACTACCTCACCAATGTGGATTCCTCTGCCATGCAGTGGCATTTCCGCTATGGCTACAGTGATTCCGTTACCCAGCGCATCAACCTTCGTGATGAGGGTTACATGAATTATATGAAGGCTCTGGTCACTGAGCTGGTCACCAATTACCCCGACCTTGCCGGTATCCATCTGGACACCATGCGCTACGGCGGCATTTGGTACGACTGGGGCAAGAATGCCCGTGATGAGCTGCTGACCAACTATGGCATCACTATCGCTCAGTACAATGCCGCAACCAAGGCTATGTGCGTTTCCGCCGGCTACAGCTACACCACCGCTACCGGCTCTACCGCAGGCTATAACAACGGCGCAAGCTACACTTATTATACCTTCTCCTCTGCCAGCGGCACCTCCGGCAACTCTCTTTCCACCGTTCTGAGCAGCTCCTCCTATGGAGATGCCTACATCGGCGCGCAGGCATTTTTGAAGCTGCGTACCGACTCCGTGACCAACTTTGTTAAGATGGTTCGTGAGGCTGCCGGTGACAAGATCGTTACCGTTGCCATGATGCCCGAACCCATCAGCGGTGTGTATAATGTGTTCACCTACGGTCAGGATCCCGCCCAGCTTGCCACCTGCACCGATTACATCACCCCCATGCTGTATTCCACCGTCTATACCACCAACCATCAGGGTGCCTACGATAAGACCTGGGTGGCTGAGAAGTCCAAGATTCTGGCTTCTTACGGCGCCAATGTGGTTCCCGGTATCCAGGCCTTCCCTGAGAGTGGTTACGCCTCCACCGCTACCAACCAGAACGCGGAGATCCCTCTGCTTCTGGAGGCTGCCAATGCGGTCAACGGAACCTCCGGCTACGGCAAGATCATGGGCTACGCCTTCTTCCGTGGCGGCTACCTGACATTGGGCAATGCCACCTATGACGGGGATACCTCCAGCGTTAAGATGTATGTAGCGAACCAGAAGATCGCCAGCGACCTGTCCTCTGTGAACGACATTAAGCTGGTTTACAAGATGCAGAACGGCATGACCGCTACCTCTGTGACGGGTCTTTCCGGCTTCGCTTCCGGCACTACCGCTACCATCAGCTCCGATGGCAAGACCATCACCCTGTATAACAGCGGCAGCACCGTTCTCACCTCCAAGACCGGGGCTACCTTTAATGTGGCTGTTACCGGCACTCCCAGCGATACCTACGGTGTGGCACAGCTCTTTGCCTATACCAGCTCCGGTATGTGCGACTCCTTCTGCAATACCACCATCGTTGGCGAGGAGTCCACTCCTTCCGTTACAGAGCCTGATGCGACAGAACCCGAGGATTCTACCACGACTGTTGTAAACGATTCTATTCTCATTGATTTCAACAGCGGCGATATCGCCTGCAATGCTTCTGACTGGACAGCCAACCATTGTACCATTGCTGTGGACAACAGCCAGGGCATCGCCTACGGTACGATTTCCAGCAGTGATCCCTATATCACCGTCAACGGCTATCCCTTTAGCCGGAAGATTTCTGCCGGTGATGTGGTTGAAGTCCGCATGAAGACCAATATCACTTCCGGAACTACCGCCCAAACGCAGGTGTTCTTTGCCACAACAAGTGTCACCAACTATAATGAAGCATTTTCCATTAAAGCCACTGCCGCGGACTATACCGGCAACACCTATGAGACTTTAACCATCCCCTTCAGCTCCACCGGTTCCTATATCGGGCAGACCATGAATAAGCTCCGTCTGGATATGGTCAACCCCACCACCGGAAGCAGTCTGGCAGGCAGCTATGAGATCGATTATATCTATGTTGGACCCGCGGTCTACGCACCCTCCGCTCTTAACGGGGACGGAAATGGGGATGTGGAAACCGAGCCCACTGAGCCCAGCACAAAGGATCCCGGTATGCTCATCGACTTCACCGCTGATTCCCAGTTGAATGCGGTCAGCGATTGGAGACTTTCCAATTTCACCCTGTCTATTGATACCAGCGGAGAGGGTATTGCCACCGCTACCGCTTCCGGCTCCACCGGTCGTCCCTATCTGCGGAACACCACATTGACCAACTATGTGGTACAGGAAGGCGACATCGTTGAGGTTCGCATGAAGAGCTCTGTCACCGGCGGCACTGCCACCAACATGAAGCTGTGGTATAAGCCCTCTACGCAGGCCAGCCTGGATGAAACTTATTATCTGGTTGTTTCTGAAAGCAACCTGACCAGAGGTGATTGGCAGGTCGTGAACTTTGGTTCCGTGGATGCCGCTCTGGTTGGTAAGACTTTCGATCAGTTCCAGATCGCTGACGCACAGAATGTTGGCACTCCTTATAGCAGCACCTTCCAAATCGACTACATCTATGTTGGACCTCAGGAGCTTTCTCCCTATTATTTGAACGCCTGCGTTGAGGGACACAAGGATGTGGAAACCTGGTGCAACGGCGACGGCACGCACGATGCCATCTGCTACAACTGCGGTGAGCTGTTCACCGATATCTGCATCGCCGAAGAAATCGAGCGTGCCGAAGCCAGTGAAACCGAAGACGGCTATGTCCTGTACGCCTGTGTCGGCGGCGCAAACGGCGTTGACAACTACTCCGTCACCGGCGGCTGCGGCTACAGCTACACCGAGGTTCTCCCCGCTACCGGTACTCAGCCCACCGAGCCTGAAGTAA
>JAZNYB010000031.1:0-5671 GCA_045594185.1 Faecousia sp.
TATGTTCCTGTTTATGCCCTTTATCACCAAGATCGTCAAGAAGTATGGCAAGAAGGAAGCCTCTGTGGTCGGCACCATCGTTTCTCTGGTGGGCGGCGTGATCATGCTGGTATTCCCCATGATCGAAAGTGTCAACACCTCCCTGATCGTTTATCTTCTGGGTCTGTGCCTGTTCGGTGTGGGCATGGGTGTATATACCTGCGTATCCTGGGCTCTCATGGCTGATGCCATTGACTACAACGAGTGGAAGTTCGGCACCCGTGAGGAAGGCACCGTGTACTCTCTGCATTCCTTCTTCCGTAAGCTGGCGCAGGGCGTTGGACCGTCTGTGGTTCTGTTGATCATGGGCGCGCTGGGCTATGTTTCCAGCCTGGGTACCATCGGTCAGAGTGCTGAGACTGCCAAGAATATGTGCTGGCTGGTTGCCGGTCTTTATATGTTCAGTGCCGTGGTGCAGTTCATCGGTCTGGCAGTGATCTATAATCTGGACAAGAAGACTCTGGATAAGATGAGCGCGGAGCTGGCAGAGCGTCACGGGGACAAGTAAGATTTTAGTTTCTACCCAATCGCGGCCGGGCAGATACGATGCTGTCTGACCGGTCGCCTTCTGATTCTAAGGAGGTCATTTCCAATGAGAAGCGTAATCAATTTAAACTACAAGTGGGCGTTTTCCAAGGAGGCTGTTGCCATCCCCACCGCCATCGACCCCAAGTGGAACTTTGTCAATCTGCCCCATTCCTGGAACGCCATTGACGGTCAGGACGGCGGCAATGACTACTATCGTGGAACCGCTTACTATGCCAAGACCTTTGATAAGGCGGATCTTCCTGTGGCTGACCGGTATTATCTGGAGCTGCGGGGTGCCAACTCCTCCGCTGATGTCTATGTCAACGGCAAGCACCTGGCGCACCATGACGGCGGCTATTCCACCTGGCGTGTGGATATGACCGATGCGCTGGAGCGGGAAAATCTGATCGTTGTGGCTGTGGACAACGCCCCCAATGATACCGTTTACCCCCAGATGGCTGACTTTACCTTCTATGGTGGTCTGTATCGTGATGTAAACATCATCGCTGTTTCCGAGTCCCACTTTGATCTGGACTACTACGGAGGCCCCGGTATTCAGGTCACTCCCATTGTTGACGGCAAGAACGCCAATGTGGAGGTTGCCGTTTATCTCACCAACGCCAAAGAGGGACAGAAGGTGGCTTATGAGCTGCTGGATAAAGAGGGCAATGTGATCGCTTCCGCGGTTTCCGCTGATACCAAGGTGAGCTTCGTCATGGAAAATGTCCACCTGTGGCATGGCATTAAGGATCCTTACCTCTATACCGCCACCGCAAAGCTCATGGAGGGCGAGACTGTTCTGGACGAGGTTTCTGCCCGCTTCGGCTGCCGCACCTTTAAGATCGATCCCGTCAATGGCTTTATCCTCAATGGGGAGGAATACCCCCTGCGTGGCGTTTCCCGGCATCAGGACCGCTGGGGCATTGGCAACGCGCTGCTTCCTGAGCATCATGTGGAGGATATGGATCTGATCTGTGAGATCGGCTGTACCACCATCCGTCTTGCCCACTATCAGCACGACCAGTATTTCTATGACCTGTGCGACGAAAGAGGTCTGGTCATTTGGGCAGAGATTCCCTATATTTCCAAGCATATGCCCACCGGTCGGGAGAACACCATCTCTCAGATGAAGGAGCTGGTGGTTCAGAATTACAACCATCCCTCCATTGTTGTGTGGGGACTTTCCAACGAGATCTCCATGCAGGGCAGTGACGAGGACCTTCTGGAGAACCACCGCATCCTCAATGACCTGTGCCATGAGATGGACAAGACCCGTCTGACCACCATCGCCTGCGTATCTCCCACTCCTCTGGACGATCCCTATATCCAAATCCCCGATGTTGTCTCCTATAACCACTATTTTGGCTGGTACGGCGGGGACACCTCCATGAACGGCCCCTGGTTCGACAAGTTCCACGCTACCTTCCCCAACATTCCCATCGGCTGCTCCGAGTACGGCTGCGAGGCTCTGGATTGGCATACCTCCAAGCCCACTCAGGGTGACTATACCGAGGAATATCAGGCATACTACCACGAGGAGCTGATCCGTCAGCTTTTCACCCGGAAGTATATGTGGGCGACCCATGTGTGGAATATGTTTGACTTCGGTGCTGATGCCAGAAGCGAGGGCGGCGAGAACGGTCAGAACCACAAGGGTCTGGTCACCTTCGACCGCAAGTACAAGAAGGACTCCTTCTATGCTTATAAGGCATGGCTGTCTCCTGTTCCCTTTGTCCACCTGTGCGGCAAGCGGTATGTAGACCGGGTTGAGGATGTGACCAGAGTTACGGTTTACTCCAACCTGCCTGAGGTCGAGCTGTTTGTTAACGGTGTGTCTCTGGGCAAGAAGGAGGCTTCTGACCACTTCTTCTATTTCGATGTTCCCAATGTTGGGCGTTCTCATTTGGTTGCCGTTGCCGGTGATCAGAGAGATGAGTCTGTCATCAACAAGGTGGAGGTGTTCAACGAGGCTTACCGGCTGAGAGAGAAGAATGCCGTCCTCAACTGGTTCGATATTACCGAGCCGGAGGGATATTTCTCCCTGAATGATAAGATCGGTGACATCATCGCTACCCCTCAGGGTCAGCAGGTATTCGGCGTGCTTCTTTCCAAGATGGCACCCCCTCCCGGTGACGAGAACAACATCATGTCCGCAGGTATGGCTGCCATGACTCCCGACAGCCCCATGATGGGTATGCTGGGCGGCTTCACCGTTCTGCGCATTGCCGGTATGCTGGGCACA
This sequence comes from Faecousia sp., assembly GCA_045594185.1. GTDB lineage: Bacteria > Bacillota > Clostridia > Oscillospirales > Oscillospiraceae > Faecousia. Next base: position 2,810 of record JAZNYB010000031.1, read on the forward strand.
ATGAACATCAACCTGACCAAGGAGGATCTTCTGGGTCTGAACGCCATGCTGAACCAGATCAAGAAGCCCTGATCCCTGACTGCGGATTTCTGACAATATAATAATGTAGGCCCCGGAACGCGCCTCGCAAACCTGATAAAAGGCGCGAGGATGTGTTCCGGGGTCGTTGGCTCTGTTGTCTATGGGGTAAATTCCGCCGAAAATTCCTTGGGGCTGATGCCGTATTCCTTCTTAAATGCCCGGTAGAAGTTGGCGTAATCTCCAAAACCGCAGCTTTGGTACACCTCTCCCGGAGACATCCCTTCAGCCATCAGCTCCTTTGCCCGCATCAGACGGCGAAAAATAATATAGCGATATACGCTGGTTCCCACCCGGCGGCTGAACTGGTGGGATAAGTGATATTTGCTTACAAAGAACGCTCCCGCAAGGGATTCCAGGGAAATGTTTTCCTCGTAGTGGGCGGCAATGTAGGCAAGCACCTGACTGATCAAATCCGTTGTAGCTTCGCTTTTTCTTCCATGATCATCCGCAAGGCGGTTGACCTCTACCATGAATTGCAGCAGCAGCCCCCGGGCGTAAATGCCGCTTCCGGGCTCTTTGCTGTAAAACTCCCGGCACAGCCTTTCCAGCAGCTCCCGCAGCTCTGCACCCCGCAGCTTGGATGGATGGAGAAAGTTGGTGTGGGCAGGGCTGCTTCGGTCAAAGCAAGCGGATAGATCCATATCAGACCCGGAAAGGCTGGAGAGATAATTCCGGTCGATCCACAAAACAATGCGTTCATAGGGACTGTCCGGCTGGATCTGCGCCTGATGAAGCTCTTGAGGGTGGATCAGAAGAAGATCCCCCGGCTCAGGCGCAAGCTGCTGTCCTTCCACAAGAAAACGCACCTGACCATTGAGAAGATAGTAAATTTCAAAATAATCGTGATGGTGAACGCCCACATTGGGTGGCTTTCTGTCCAAATAGTGAAAGATCTCAAAGCTTTTATTTTTCATGCTCTGGCGGTTGTCAAACCCACGGGCTTTTCCGGACATCTCCATCACCTCCCTGTTTTTTGTAGAATACAACAAGAATCGCAATGTGTCAAACAATATTTGTCATTTTGATTGCGAATATTTTGTGATATATTATAACCATAAATACGAAGGAGCGGATGAAATGGCTTTTCTCACAGAAAATTTCCTTCTGCACAGCCCCACGGCTGTAAAGCTGTACCACGACCATGGGGCGAAAATGCCCATTTACGACTACCACTGCCACATTGACCCCAAGGATATTTACGAAGACCGCCGTTTCCGGAATATCACTGAGGTCTGGCTGGGGGGTGACCATTATAAGTGGAGGATCATGCGCTCCAACGGTGTTTCTGAGGAGTATATTACCGGCTCCGCGCCCGACCGGGAGAAATTTCAGAAGTTCGCGGAGGCACTGCCCCGGTGCATCGGAAACCCCATGTACCATTGGTGTCATCTGGAGCTGAAAACCTATTTTGGCTATGAGGGTGTTCTGAATGGCAAGACGGCTCAGGAGGTTTGGGAGCTTGCGGAAAAGAAGCTGGCAGAGCCGGAGTTCAGTGCCAGAGGGCTGATCCGCGGAAGCAATGTCGCTATGATCGGCACTACGGATGACCCCTGCAGCGACCTGAAATACCACAGGCTTCTGGCTGAATCCGGCTTTGAAACAAAGGTCTGTCCCAGCTTCCGTCCCGATCCTGCCCTGAATCTCCACAAGCCCGGTTTCGCCGGCTATATCCAAAAGCTGGCTGCGGCTTCCGGCATGGAGATCACCTCTGCTCTGGATGTGGCAAAGGCATTGACCGCAAGGATCGAATACTTTAATGCCGCAGGCTGCCGGGCTTCCGACCACGGTCTGGACTATGTGATGTACCGGGAAGCCCCCATGGAGGTCATCAACGAGGCGTTCCGAAAGGCGATGGCAGGGGAGATCCTTACTCTTGCTGAAATCGAAGCCTACCAGACCTGCCTTCTTCTGCATTGCGGCAGAGAATATGCCCGGCATGGCTGGGCGATGCAGCTTCACTTTAGCTGCATGAGAAACCCCAATTCCAAGTGGTTCGCCGCCCTTGGCCCGGATACCGGCTTTGACTGCATGGCGGTGACCGATAGCTGCGCCGCCCTGTATCGCCTGATGGATGCCTGGGATCGGGATGATCTGCTGCCCAAAACCATTCTTTACAGCCTGAATCCTGCCGACGATCAATGGATCGACACCCTTTTGGGAGCTTTTCAGGGAACGGAAATTCCCGGCAAGATCCAGCACGGCTCTGCCTGGTGGTTTAACGATAACAAGACCGGCATGAAAAACCAGCTCACCAGTCTGGGGCATTTGGGAATTTTAGGCAACTTCATTGGTATGCTCACGGATTCCCGCAGTCTTTTGAGCTATGCCCGCCATGAATACTTCCGGCGTATTCTGTGCGACCTTGTGGGCACATGGGTGGAAGCTGGGGAATACCCCAAGGATATGGAATATCTGGGCTGCCTCATTGAGGACATTTGCGCCAATAACGCCAAACGGTACTTTGGTCTTTAATATCTGAGAATTAACATAGGAGGATTTATTATGCCAATGCAAATGGGCTTCCGTTGGTACGGAAAGGGAAACGACAAAATAAGCCTCAGTGACATCAAGCAGATCCCCGGTGTTACCAGCATCGTCTGGGCATTGCACCATAAGATGCCCGGTGAGGTTTGGGAGGAGGACGAGATCCGGGAAGTGAAGGAGCAACTGGACGAATACGGCTTTAACATGGATGTGGTAGAGTCCGTCAATGTCCACGATGATATCAAGATCGGTCTTCCCACCAGAGATCAGTACATTGAGAATTACAAGATCACCATC
>JAZNYB010000032.1:0-5401 GCA_045594185.1 Faecousia sp.
CCAGGAGGCCGCCGGCAATGAAGATGGCGGCAGCATGTGCCTGGAGGAGAGGGGGCATGTGGAGGATGGCCAGGGCACCGATGCCGTACACCGGACAAAGGGGGAGAAAGAGCAGACACTTCCGACCGTGACGGCCCCGACCAAGGAGCCGGGCGTAGAGGACCTCCAGCAGGAAGCCCAGGAAACTGTAGAGGATGAATTCGTAAAATAAGGGGATCATAGCAACACCTCCCGGTCAGTTTACCCGTAAGATCGGGGGGAAATTCCCCCACGAAATCTTTTTTGAAAAAAAGGAAAAAAGTGATTGACAAATATACCCGCCTATGCTATTATGTACAAGCTAACGGTTCAGGAATACGACTTATGCGGGTGTAGTTCAATGGTAGAATCCCAGCCTTCCAAGCTGGTCGCGTGGGTTCGATTCCCATCACCCGCTCCATTTTCTCAAGTGGGTTGGATCGTGCAGGCGGGACCAGGTTCTACCGGCTGCCGCGTTTGATATGCGCCTGTAGCTCAGCTGGATAGAGCAACTGCCTTCTAAGCAGTGGGTCAGGGGTTCGAGTCCCTTCAGGCGTGCCATTTCCATCTAACGCACAACGGCGTGCCATCCCTGTTGTCACAAAACATGGTGGGTATAGCTCAGCTGGCAGAGCACCGGATTGTGGTTCCGGGTGTCGTGGGTTCGAGCCCCATTACCCACCCCATTAAGACCTCAGGGCAGAAGGGTCGGAGCATCTGCTCCGACCCTTCGCTTTTGAGTCCCTCTCACACAGGGGTGTAGCCAAGTGGTAAGGCAAGGGACTTTGACTCCCTCACTCGCTGGTTCGAGTCCAGCCATCCCTGCCACCCGATCTCTGTCTGCATAGCTATTTGACCCAGTAGCTCAGTCGGCAGAGCACCTGCCTTTTAAGCAGGGTGTCCGGGGTTCGAATCCCCGCTGGGTCACCAAAAATCGACATTCTTCGACAGAAGGATGTCGATTTTTACTTATTACCTCTTCACTATTCACTCTTCACTAAATTTCAAGGTCGATTTTTGGAAAGTAACAAGTTATAATGAATAGTGAAAAAGTAGGATGCGAAAGGGGTGCCCACGGTGTCCAGTCCGTTGCTCGATAAATCAAAAGCCTTTGCACTGCAAATCATCAAAGTCTGCAACACAATCAAATCCACGAAGAAGGAATCTGTTTTGACTAACCAGCTGATTCGTTCGGGAACAAGTATCGGTGCAAACATCCGTGAAGCGTTTTATGCTCACGGAAAAGCCGATTTTATTGCAAAGCTGCAAATTGCGCTGAAAGAATGTTCCGAGAGTAAATACTGGCTGGAACTGCTGATTGAAAGCGGGTATCATGATGATACAGTTATTTTGAATCAATGTATCGAAGTAAAAAACTTTTGATTGCATCCATAAGCACGGCGAAAAATAACACCAAATAAGTGGCATCTATCGTGTTGGGCTATCACAAAATCCTTGGAAACACTATGTTTTCAAGGATTTTCCTTTTTTTGCGTCTTTTGCTTGGGACACCCTTTTTTCTTGATTTCAAGAGAAGGCAGGGTGTCTTTGCTGCACGCAAACTAAAACACGGGAAAGCGTTTTTGCGCTTTCCCGTGTTTTTTCGTTTACACGAATCTATCAGATATTCAGATGCATTGGCTCATCCCGGAAAATCCGGGCATCCATGTGTTTCACATCTTTGATGACGGGTACAAATCCCATCTGATCCAGCACATCTTTTTGCAGATCCACTCCAGGGGCGATTTCGGTCAGTTCCACACCCTCTCGTGCCAGGCGGAATACGGCTCGCTCTGTAATATAGAGCACCTGCTGCCCCTGTTCCCGGGCATATTCACCGGAGAAAGTAACCTGCTCCACCCGCTCCAGGAACTTTTTAACCTTACCCTCGTTACTGATCTGCAGTTTGCCGTCACAGACACACTCTTTCAGGCCGCCCGCCGTAAAGGTGCCGCAGAACACCACCTTTCGGGCATTCTGGGTGATATTGATGAATCCTCCGCAGCCCGCAATTTTGGGCCCAAATTTGGACACATTGATGTTGCCCTCACGATCCATCTGGGCCAGACCCAAAAAGGCCACATCCAAACCACCACCGTCATAAAAGTCAAACTGCGCTGGCTGATCCAACACGCAGTCCGGGTTGGTGGTCACACCAAAGTCCTTGCCACCGGCAGGGATACCGCCAATGGTACCCGACTCAGTGGTCAGCACCATACCCTGCAGTCCCTCTTCCGCCGCCACGGCGGCCACACCCTCCGGCATTCCGATGCCCAGATTCACGATGGCATTGGGCACCAGTTCCATAGCCGCACGGCGGGCAATGACCTTGCGCTCGTCCAAGGTCAGCGGGGTTAGAGAATCCACCGGAACACGGCACTCGCCGGAGTAGGCGGGGTTATAGTAGGTACCGAACGTTTGGCCATGATTTTCCTCCTGAGCAACCACCACGGCATCCACATAGATACCGGGCAGTTTGACCAGGCGGGGATCCAACGTACCGTACTCCACCACCTTCTTCACCTGAACGATCACTTTGCCGCCAGAGTTCTTAGCCGCCTGGGCCACGGCCAGCCCCTCTGCCAACACACCCTCGTGTTCCATGGTGCAGTTGCCCATGGTGTCGGCATAGGTGGCACGAATGATAGCCACGTCAACGGGCACGGCCTTATAAAGCAGTTTCTCTTCACCGTTTATGGTCAGCAACTGCACCAAATCCTCGCTCTGGCGGGCCAGATCGTTGAGTTTGCCTCCCTCCAGTCTAGGATCCACATAGGTCTTCAGGCCCACATGGGTCAGCACACCGGGCTTGCCGGCGGCAATATCACGAAACAGGTGAGAAATCACACCCTGAGGCAGGTTATAGGCCGCCAGTTTGTTCTCCAGCGCCAGTTTCTGCAACCGGGGCGCAAGACCCCAGTGTCCACCAATGACCCGTGCCACAAGGCCCTCTTCACCCAAATGGTTCATGCCGCGGCTAACGCCGTCTCCCTGCCCTGCCGCATACATGATGGTCAGACCGCAGGGGTGTCCGGTCTCCAGAAACACCTGTCCCAGAGTCATGCTAATTTCCTCGGCGTGGGCTGCCCCCACAAAGCCGCTATAGCCGACTGTCATACCATCTTTTATGTAGGCATTGATCGCCTCGCGGGCACGCATCACTTTCATTTGTACGCTCCTCCGGGCTTACAGCCGCATACCGCCATTGACCGCCAGCACCTGTCCGGTAACATAGGATGCCTCGTCGCTGACCAGAAACAGCGCTGCATTGGCAATTTCCTCAGGCTGGCCCAGCCGTTTGAGCATGGTCATACCGGCAAACTTGTCCAACAGATCCTGAGGCACGGTCTTGAGCATATCCGTCATGGTATAGCCGGGGGCAATGCAGTTCACCCGGACGGCGGCACCCTTGCGTGCAAATTCCTTAGCCCAGGTTTTGGTCAGGCCGATGACGCCCGCCTTTGTTGCGGCATAGTTGGCCTGGCCGATGTTGCCGTACTCGCCCACCACGGAGGAAATATTGACGATGGCGCCGCTGCCCTTCTCTTCCATCTGAGGGCCGATGTAACGGGTCAGGTTGAACAGCCCCTTCAGATTCACATCGATCACAATGTCCCACATCTCATCCGTCATTTTCCGGGTCATGGCATCCCGAGTAATGCCGGCATTGTTGACCAGAATGTCGATTTTGCCGTACTTCTCCATAACATGCTCAAAGAAAGTACGGCAACCTTCACTGTCAGTGATGTTCAGGGAATAGTATTCAACGTTCGCCGCCTCATAGGTCATCTCGCCCATATCAACAGCGATAACCGTTGCCCCTTCTTTTGCAAACAGCTGGCACATACACGCACCCAACCCTCTGGCACCACCGGTGACTACAGCAACTTTTCCGTTCAAACGCATAACAATTTCCTCCCTGATTTTTAATGTTTGGGGGACTGCTGGTTTTTCCCAACCCCATCTTATAGGAACATCTGATATGATACAAATGCATATTATATTGACTTTCCATGTCTTTTTGCTATACTTGAAGGAGACACATAGAGGTGAAAATAGATGGATATTCAGCACATTAAGTATTTTTTGGCGGTGGCGGAGTGCGAGAGTTTTTCCCGCGCCGCAGAAAAACTGTATGTAACCCAGCCGATCCTCAGCCGCTGCATCCGAAATATGGAGGAAGAACTGGGCTCGCCCCTGATTATTCGCAGCAGCAGATCATTTGCGCTGACCGATACAGGGAAAGTGCTCTATCGGTACGGCGCACAACTTGTGGAGCAATATCAGGATATTTATCGGCGCATCCATGATATCCGTTCCTCCGAAGAGGGAGAGGTCCGCATTGTTTGTCCCGGGGTGCTTCTGGATATGTACTTCCCAAAACTGATCACCCAGTACCAAAAAGAGCATCCCAATGTCAAGATCACCATTCGTGAACGCGAGTCGAGACCTACTGCGGCAACCATTCTCAGCGGAGACGCCGATTTGGGTCTTGTGATGATTCCCGTTGAAAACCAAGCGGACCTTAACGTATATCCCGTCATTACGGATGAAGTACAGGTGGTGGTTCCCGAAGCGCACCCCTTCGCAAAACACCCCTTTATCCACATCCGTGATTTGCAGGATGTCAATATTATCACCTATAACAGCAATGCCACCCTCCACAACACATTTCTACAGTTGTGTCAAGAACACGGTTTTTCTCCGACCCTTGCATGTCAGAGTCTGATGCCCAATTTCATTCTGGAGATGATCTCCTATGGACGGTGTATCGGCGTGATCCCCGCCCCTATTTGCAAACAATTTCAATCCGAAGGTCTTGTCTCCATTCCTATTCGCCCAAAGTTTCCCTGGGTGATCGCACTCATCACCAAAAACGGCCACTATATGTCCCACGCAGCACAAAGTTTTCTGTCCTTTGCACAAAAGCATTTTCAGCATCTCCAGCGGAACCCGTCCCAATAACGACACAAGGACTGTGCATTCTACATCGGTATTCTTCCCGCCAATTTACTCTATGACATTCAAAAGGGAAAAACGGCATGACGAATCATGCCGTTTACCCAAAATTTATTATACTGTCTTATTGGAACACACCCTCTGACGGTGTTTTTGTTTTGCCATTATCGCAATTATCTGATATAATACATATTTAAGGTATATATTAGGAGGGATTGATCCTGCATGATACACTCTTTCCTCCTCGTCGGCCAGTCTAACATGGGCGGCCGGGGCTTTGCCGACCGCTATGCCAAAGGCCACAACGTGGACGTGAATCTGATTGGTTGCGCCGACGGCGGCAATTTCAAAGTCTACTTCAAGAACAAATACGGTGTCTGGGTGCATCCCATGACCGAAATTCCTGTTGAAGCAAAATAAGGAT
>JAZNYB010000033.1:0-6747 GCA_045594185.1 Faecousia sp.
CGCCCCAAACCAGCACCTTCCGGGCAAAGAAGTAAATAAAAGGCACCGGGAGCATATTGCCGATAATGCAGACGATGTACGCCGGGATCACAGGAATATCCATGCCGGGGATCATCACCGTTGAGCCACGCAGCTCGATCAGGGGAACCATGGAAATCAAAAATAGTGTTAAATACTTTTTGAACATATCCTTCTCCGTTTTTCTCCGGCACGGTCGCCGGTTTTTGATGTTATGTATCTATCCCCAAAAGGGCCGCGGCATTGCTCCAGGCGATCTGTTCCCGCTCCTTGTCCGTCAGGGGAAGGCGCAAAAACCGCTGTACCTCCGTTTTGGGATGCAGCATGGGAAAATCCGTACCAAACAGCACCCGATCCGTCCCAAAGGCCCTGATCATACGGCACAGAGCTTCATCTCCCACAAACACCGCAGTGGAGGACAGATCCACCCAAAGATTCTCAAATCTTCCCGGCAAAAGCCGCTCCGCCTTCTCCCACTGAGTAAAGCCGCCCATATGCGCCCCTATAAACCGGGTTTTGGGGAAGGCTTTCAGCAAAGGGATAAGCTGCTCCGGGTTGGAGCAGGAAAAGCGGCTGTCTCCCGTGTGGAGCAAAAAGGGAAGCCGCCCATCCACCCTATCCACCAGCTTCATCATGCCGGGAGAATCCAGAGGGCATTTCTGCATTTCGGGATGAAATTTGATGCCACGGATACCCAAAGATATGAGATGCTCTATATCTCCTTGTAAATCATCGCTGTCCGGGTGGAGCGTGCCCAAGGCAAGACACCCGCTTTCCCCGGCGCACCGGGCAAGAAAGGCGTTGATATGGCGCACCTGATGGGGTGTGGTGGCAGAGGAGGAAAGCACCGTCAGATCGATGCCCGCCTCCTTCTGTGTCAAAAGCACATCTTCCAAAGAGCCGCTCTGGGTTGGCGCAGCCCTTCCATGCAAGGTATGATAGAAGTCCGCAACCGCCTTTGTGGCTCTTTTGGCGATATTGCCGGGGAACACATGGCAGTGAAAATCCAGAAGCTTCATGCTTTTACAGCCGCTTCAGGATCTCCAGCAGCAGCTCCCAGGTTCGGGCAGTGGAGGCGATGTTCAGCTTTTCCCGGCTGGTGTGGATGTCCCGCATCTGAGGGCCGAAGGATACGCAGTCCAGCCCCGGCAGCTTGTCGCTGAGAATGCCACATTCCAGACCCGCGTGGATCGCCTCCACCACCGGCTCTTTGCCGTACAGGTCACGGTATGCCCCTACCATCACATCCCGAAGCTGCGATTCCTCCCGGTACTCCCAGGCGGGATAAGCACCCATCTGGCTGTAGAGTGCCTTGTGCGCCGCCGCAACCGCTTTCAGGGTGTTGATCAAATCCTCCTTCTCCTGATTCACGGAGCTGCGGACGGAGAAGGTCATAAAGATCTGCTCCCCTTCCAGCTTGGCGATGCCCATATTCAGAGAGGTCTGCACCAGTCCGGGGATATGCTCGCTCATAGCCCGAATCCCGTTGGGCAGGCTGTTAATCAGGCTGACAAAATTCTTTGTGTCCTCCACGGAAAGACCCAGACCGCCCATGGCTTCCACCTCCTGGGCGGTGATGGTCAGGTCAGGGTCGTTATAAAGGCTTCTGCCCTCTGCCTGAAGCTGCGCCGCAAGCTGAGCGATCACGGAAATGTCCATACCCATGGCCACCACATTCACCCGGCAGCTTCTGGGAATGGCATTGTCCTTGGCACCGCCGGAGAAGCTCACCAGAGAAATAGGCATCCTTCCCTGGATCCGGCGAAGCAGCTCGCCCATGATCTTATTGGCGTTGCCCCGGTTTTTGTGGATCTCCACACCGGAGTGACCACCCTGCAAGCCGTCCACCTGCAGCAATACGCAAGGCCCATAAACCGGCTTGCGGACAATGGGGAGGGTGACCGTAGCCGTAGCACCGCCGGCGCAGGAAACGGTAAACACGCCCTCATCCTCAGAGTCGATGTTCAGTAACATTCTGCCCTTCAGGTCGGAGGCATCCAGAGCGGCAGCACCCAGCATACCCACTTCCTCGTCTACGGTAATAAGAGCTTCCACCGGGGGGTGAGGAATGTCAGAAGATGCCAAAAGAGCCAGCGTATAAGCCACCGCAATGCCGTCATCGCCGCCCAGTGTTGTTCCCCGGGCAAACAGGTCTGTGCCGTCGTGGGTCAGATCCAGTCCGTCGGTTTCAAAATCAATGGGGCAGTCCGGCTCTTTTTCGCAGACCATGTCCATGTGACCCTGAATGATCACAGGAGGGTGATCCTCATAGCCGGGTGTGCCAGCCTTCCAAATGATCACATTGTTGGCTTCATCCTGACGGTATTTCAGCCCATGCTCCACGGCGAAGCGCACCAGATAATCGCTGATGGGCTTGGTGTTCCCGGAGCCATGGGGAATGGCGCAGATCTCTTCAAAATACTTAAAAACACACACCGGCTCCAAACCGGCAAGACGATGGTTAGACATGATCATTCTCCTTCGTATTTCATAAAATTGGGGTAGACTAGTTAAACACAGAGTTATAGGCTGATAATTTTAGGATGATCAAAGTAATTTCAATCTATCTGCCGCAGGCAGACACCTTAACTATTCACTATTCACTGGCGAAGCCTAAAAGCTCTGTCCCGCTCTTTCGTCAAAATGCCTGTTAAGCTGCTGGGTGAACTCTCTTGCGGCATTGTAGCCCATTTTCTTCTGGCGGTTGTTCATGGCGGCGGATTCCAGAATCACCGCCAAGTTCCGACCGGGGGTAATGGGAATGGTGATCTGCGGCACCTTGACACCCAAAATGTCGGTATACTGTTCATCCAGACCCAACCGGTCATAGATCTCATGGTTGCTCCAGGGAACGATATTGATCACCAGATCGATCACATTGTCCGGCTTAATGGCACCCATGCCAAAGAGCTTTGCCACATTGAGCACACCAATGCCCCGCAGTTCAATGTAATTACGGATGATCTCCGGAGCGTTGCCCATAAGCTTGCCGGAGGAAATCTTCTTGATCTCCACCGCATCGTCGGCAATGAGCCGGTGTCCTCTTTTAATAAGCTCCACAGCAGCCTCGCTTTTGCCGATGCCGCTCTCTCCCACCAGAAGCAGTCCCTCGCCGTACACATCCACCAAAACACCGTGACGGGTGATCCTGGGGGCAAGGGCAGTTTTCAAATAGGAAATCAGGCTGGAAACGATATAAGAGGTCGTCTCCTGACAGCGCAGCACCGTCACATCGTGCTTTTTCGCCATGGCGAGGCACTCATCATCGGGATCCATATTCCGGGCAATGATCAGCGCCGGGATCTTATAGGAGAAAAGCCGATCAAAGATCGTCTCCCGCTGAGAGCCGGAAATGGTCTTCAAATAGCTCATTTCCACATTGCCCAAAACCTGCAGGCGAAGGGGTTCAAAGTGGTCAAAATAGCCCGCGAGCTGCAAGCCGGGACGGGATACATCCTCAACCATCACCCGGATGGAATCAAAATCCTGAGACTCATAGGCGATATTCAGCTTAAACTCCTCCACCAGCCGGGACAGAGGGACACTGTACGCATCGTTCATAGGCTCCACCTCATAAACAGTTTTGTCCAATCGTACTCATTATAGCGAAAACTCCCCCGGGTTGCAACCGTAAAATTGCGTTTTAGCCCATTTGCGGTAAATTGTTCCAAAGCCCAAGGAAAAATCCACCAAAATCCTCCAAAAATAAATAAAATAATCATTGACAAGCCGCATAAGATGTGTTAGAATACTCTGGCAAAAGAAAGAAGGTCACTTACCCGCCTCACCTCCCGCTTTCGTGCTTCGGAGGTCAACATGGACTGCCGCTCCGGCTTTGCTCTGGGGTGGTGTTGTGTGCGGGTGCAGGTGGCATCCGCTTTTCTGTTTTTTATTGGAGGTGTTTTCCATCGGCAAATTAGATCACCAGCTCAACGAGGAGATCCGGGATAAGGAAGTTCGGCTCATTGGCGCGGACGGTGTCATGCTGGGCATTGTTTCCAGTCAGGAGGCCCTGCGTCTGGCTGAGGAGCAGGAACTGGATCTGGTCAAGATCTCCCCTAACGCAGTTCCCCCTGTATGCAAGATCATGGACTACCGGAAATTCTGCTTCGATCAGAAGAAGCGGGAAAAGGAAGCCAAGAAGAATCAGCATGTTGTGGAGGTCAAGGAAATTCGTATGTCCCCCGGTATTGATACCAACGACCTGAATACCAAGATCAAAAATGCCATGCGTTTTTTGGCTGACGGCAACCGGGTCAAAGTCTCCGTGCGTTTCCGTGGCAGAGAAATGGCGCACACCAACATCGGTGAAAAGCTCCTCATGGACTTCGCCGCTGCCTGTGCGGAGGTCGCCTCCATGGAAAAGAACCCCAAGCTGGATGGTCGTTTTATGACGATGTTCCTCTCCCCCAAGAACAGCAAGTAATCCCATATAAGTTTACGATACGGAAGGAGTTTCAACTATGCCCAAGCTGAAGACCCACAGTGGCGCGAAAAAGAGATTCAACCTCACCAAGACCGGTAAGGTTAAGAGAGCCCACGCTTTCAAGAGCCATATCCTCACCAAGAAGACCACCAAGCGGACCCGCCGCCTGCGCAGCACCGCTTACGCTGATAGCACCAATGTGGACGCTATCAAGAAGATGATTCCCTACAAATAATCGGAAACGGAGGATATTGACTTATGGCAAGAGTAAAAGGCGCAATGATGACGCGCAAGAGAAGAAATAAGACCCTGAAGCTGGCAAAGTCCTACTGGGGTTCCAAGTCCACCCATTTTAAGATGGCCAAGCAGGCCGTTATGAAGTCCGGCGTTTACGCTTATGTAGGCCGCAAGCTGAAGAAGAGAAACTTCCGCCGCCTGTGGATCACCCGCATTTCCGCCGCCGTGGCTCCCTACGGTCTGAACTACTCCCGGTTCATGAACGGTCTGAAGAAGGCCGGTGTTGAGATGAACCGCAAGAGCCTGTCCGAGATGGCTATCCAGGATCCCGCCGCTTTCGCCGCTGTGGTAGAGCTGGCTAAGAAGTCCCTGTAAGACATTTATATCGCCCAAAACGCAAACCCGGAGAGCGATCTCCGGGTTTTTTGGCTCTTTACATTCTTGTGTGCTATGCCAAAACCTGCTTGCGCATGGTGCTGATGGCGTTTTTCTCCAACCGGGACACCTGTGCCTGAGAAATGCCCACCATGGAGGCTACCTCCATTTGGGTCTTTCCGTCATAAAAACGGAGGATAAGGATCTGCTTTTCCCGTTGAGACAGGGTAGCGAAGGCGTTTTTCAGGGAAAGCCGCTCCAGCCATCGTTCGTCGGTGTTTTTGGTGTCCCTGATCTGATCCATAACGGTCAGGGGGTCGCCACCGTCGGTATACACCGGGTCATACAGGCTCATGGGGGCGGCAATGGCATCCAACGCCCCGGATACCTCCTCTACCGGAAGCTCCATTTTCCCGGCAATCTCCTCCAGGGACGGCTCTCTGCCGGTTTCATTGACCATGGCTTCCTTGCATTGCAGGATCCTGTACGCCAGATCCCGCACGGAGCGGCTCACCCGAAGGACGCTGTTATCTCTTAAATACCGGCGGATCTCCCCGGCGATCATGGGCACACCGTAGGTGGAGAAGCGCACATCCTTCGTTTCATCGAAGTTGGCGATGGCTTTCAGAAGTCCGATGCACCCCACCTGAAACAGGTCATCCGGATTCTCCCCCCGACCGTTAAATCGCTGGATCACGGAAAGCACCAGGCGAAGATTGCCCTCAATAAGCTGCTGCCGGGCGTTCTCATCTCCCTGCTTTGCCCGGTGCAAAAGCTCCTTCATTTCCTCGCCTTTTAAGGTTCGCAGCTTCGCGGTATTTACCCCGCTGATCTCTACCTTTCCCTGCATCTGTCTGTTCCTCCAAAAAGCCCCCTTGTCAAGAGGGAATTTTCGATTTTTTCATTTTTGTAGGATTCCACAAAGTTTTTTCGATTTTTTCGGAAACACTCCTTTTGGGCTGGTTTTCCCCGGTGTAAATTTCGGATTTTTCAACTTTTCAGACCCTCTTTTTGTCTGAAAACAGCGGTTTTCTCAGCCGACATAATTATGGATTTTTGCGGTTTATGCAAGAAATATTCACAAAAACCATCCACATTTTTCCCTGTTGAAAGTTAGGCAAATCCGGTCTGCCTGTGGAAAAACAAAAGTTTTGCACATTATCCACAGGCTTTTCCACAGGGGTTCCAACCTATGAAAATTCCGTGTATAACCACTTTCAGTTTACATAATCTCTAACCGCCAAAATCGACAAATTGTGCAATTTCGCCCCCGGAAAGATGAGAAAACAGGCATTTGTTGATTCCGTCAGAAATCAGTCTTGACAAACGGCTGACTCTGGCATCCACATCCCGGTGGGTCACCAGCAAAGGGGCATCCTCCGTTCCTGCATCCATGACCGTTGCCGCTCCCACCGCCACAACAGGAACACCCAAAGTGTCTTTGGACAGAGCTTTCCGGCTGTTGCCCACCCCCGAACCGGGAACGATCCCGGCATCTGTGATCTGGATCACCCGGCACAGTCTGTCAGCCGAGCCCGCCGCCAAAGCATCCACGACCACAACCCGATCCGGCTTTAAGTCCCCCACCACACTTTTCACAATGTCACCGCTTTCCAGCCCCGTCAGCCCCAGCACCCCCGGAGTCAGAGCGGACACGGAGCGAAAAGAAGAAAACAGCTCCGGCATATGCT
>JAZNYB010000034.1:0-2409 GCA_045594185.1 Faecousia sp.
ATGCCGATCAGGCCGCCGATGATGGTGCCGAAAAAGCGGTTGCCGCCGCTGAGCCAGGAATGGCCCATATCCGTACCCAAGCCGAAAATCGCACCGATACAGGCAAAGGCCGGACTGCGGTGGAAGGGCAGGTACAGCAGAGCACACAGGGTAGCGGCCAGAGCCGTTTTTACATTTCGCATACCAATGTGGTATTGGGACACTTGCTTTTGTTCATCCATAGTTCAACAATTCCTTTTGCACTTGATTTCTTAACCAAATTTTAGCACGAACCACTCTATCGGGCAAGCCCTATATTTCCAAAGCTTCCCGCTCAAACGCCTGCACCAGCATATCGTAAAAGGTTTCCACATAAGCTCTGGCGTATGTGTTTTTGTGCTTATAAATACAGATATCCCGACTGTGGTCACCCACCGAGCGAAGCTCCACCTGATCGGAAAACTGCCCTCTCCAGGACAGCATGGGCATGAAGGCCACGCCCAACCCCAGTTCCACGCATCTGCGGATGTACTCCGGATCCTCCCCCTGCAGCGCAATGCGGGGCTGGAATCCCAAATCCCGGCAAATCTCCTGCGTCAGGTTGTGCATACTGTAATTGACGCTCATGGTGATGAAGGGCTTGTCCATAATGTCCACAACACTCAGCGGTTCTTCCGACGGCAAAATACCCCTCTTGGCCGCCAGAACGACCCGTTCCCGAAAGCTCTTTCCCTTTATAAACTCCGGATGGACAAAGGTATGGTCCGAGATGATCAGGTCAAAATCGTTGCTTTGAGTATGGTCTCCATGTTCGGCCACAATGTTGATGCTGGGAAATTGGCTCTGAAAGGCGGACACGGTCTGCATGACCACACGACGGCTGATCCGTACCCCCAGCCGCAGAATGCCATCCTCCACCGCACCACAAGCCGCATCCTTTGCGTGACGAATCAGGGCGAGGGCACTGCTCACCTCCCGATAGAAGGCCTCCCCTCGACTGTTCAGGGTCACCCGATTGGCCTGGCGGTGAAACAGCTGCGTTCCCAGTTCCTCCTCCAGCCGTTTGATGCTTTGGGAGATGTTGGAGGGCGGCACATTAAACCGCTTGGCCGTTTGGGAAAAGTTCTGAGTGGCTGCGGCATCGCAGAAATAGGTCAGCTGGAGTAGTTCCATGTGGATTCTCCTTTGCAGAAAAATGGGATTTGTCGGGGTGTGAAGAACGCAAACAAAGGCCCCCTCAGACGAGGGGGCTGTCGCCGTAGGTGACCGGGGTGAGAGACTACCCCTCCGGCCCTTCGGGCCACCTCCCCTGACAAGGGGAGGCAAGCAAAGTGCACGACAAACCATAATTTATCTTATCACACTTTACCATCACTTTCAACATATGGTGCATTACATTATTTCATCATTTACAATATAGTAAAACCGTGATAGTATATTCCCATCTTGAAAGGAGAGAAAACTATGTCTATCGAACTGCATGAACTGCTTGAGATCATCATGATCGTCAGCTTTGGTGCCTCCTGGCCCATGAACGTGATGAAGTCCTACAAGGCCCGCACCGCCAAGGGCAAGAGTCTGGGCTTTCTGTGCCTGATCGAGTTCGGCTACGTGGCCGGCATCATCGGCAAGCTGATGAACGAGGCTTACATGGCCGACTTTGCCAGCAAGTGGTATATCCTGTTCTTCTATGTACTCAACTTCCTCATGGTGGGTACCGATCTGATCCTGTACTTCCGCAACAAGAAGCTGGACGCCCTGGCCGCGAAGTAAGTTCCATTCTTCCAACAAACCGCAGGCGACACAGGGGTGTACCTGTGTCGGCTGTTTTTTCAAAGGAGGTCTCTCCCATGTTCGAATTGAAAGTACCCGATCTTCGCCGATTCGAAGAAACCTCTGTTAAGAAATATGAGGCACAGCCCATCCAGAAGGGCATGATCCTGTTCTACGGTTCCTCCGGCTTTACCCGCTGGAAGCCTACCTTCGGCAATCGTCCGCTGGAGGAGGACATCCGCAGGAAGGACGGCTCCCCTGCCGCCGTCAACCACGGTTTTGGCGGTTCCACCATCGAGGAGGGCCTGCACTACTACGACCGTCTGGTCAAGCCCTGGGAGCCCCGAGCCATCGTGCTCCGCTTCTTCCCCAATGACATCAGCTTCGGCTACACCCCCATGGAGATCGTGTACCTGCTGGCACAATTCTGCAACCGTGCCCGTGCCGACTTCCCCGGCGTCAAGCTGTACCTGTGCGACGCCATGCCCCACAAGCGGTTCATCAAGAACTCCCTGTGGCAAAGGATGGCCAAGCAGTACAACAAGCTCCTGCGGGAATACTGCGATGCCAACGAGGACTGCACCTACGTGGCCCAGTCCTCCTGGTCCGGCTTCTATGAGGACCCCGCCGATGCCGGTGATTACAAGTCGGATCGTA
>JAZNYB010000035.1:0-11577 GCA_045594185.1 Faecousia sp.
GCAAAAAAATACGACTCGCGCTACTTTACATTTTCCCCATTGGGATGTAAAATAACCTCAAGAACCGGTCAGGAGGGTAAGCTATGTCCGTTGGTGCAGTTATTGTTGCCGCAGGCATGTCCAGCAGAATGGGAGATTTTAAGCCCATGCTGAATTTGGGCAGTATTTCTATATCTCAAAGGATCATTGCCACCCTGCGGCAGGCAGGTGTGGAAAAAATTGTTGTGGTAACAGGCTTTAACGGCGAGGAGCTGGAGCATCATCTCGCCCGCAACGGTGTCATTTTCCTGCGAAATGAAGATTTCCGCACTACGCAAATGTTTCATTCCGCGGTCATGGGGCTATCCTATTTGCGGGATAAATGTGACCGGGTGCTGTTCACCCCTGTGGATATTCCCTTGTTCACACCACAGACCGTTGAAGCACTTTTGCGCACCTCTGCCCCCCTGACCATTCCTGTTTTTCAGGGGCAATCCGGACACCCAATTCTCCTGACCGGCAGTGTGATCGATCATGTTCTGTCTGACGAGGGGGAAAACGGACTAAAAGGAGCTTTGGAAAGAAGCGGATACTTGCCGGCTTTGGTGGAAGTGCCTGACCCCGGTATTCTCCGGGACGCGGACACACCGGAGGATTATTCCGCCCTATTGTCCATGCACAACAGTCTTCTTGTACGACCCAACATTGAAGTTTCTCTTGCCAAGCAACAAACCTTTTTCAATGGTAAAGCTGCCATGCTTTTGAGTCTGGTGGACGAAACCCATTCCGTACGCCTTGCTTGTAAGCGGATGCGGATCTCCTATTCCTCCGGCTGGAATCTTCTCAATGCCATAGAGGAAGAACTGGGCTTTTCTTTGATCCTGCGCAGTCAGGGGGGCGTAAAAGGCGGCAGCAGCACATTGACAGAAAAAGGGCGGGAGCTTTTGACTGCATACACCTCCTACACTGCCGCGCTGCGCAAAGCGGGAGACGAGCTTTTTCGCCAGTATTTTTCCCAATATCTTTCGTAAGGAGTTATAATGAAACGGTTTTATTTGATTCGCCATGGTGAGCCGGACTTCCCCGGTGGAAAGACCATGTGTCTTGGAAGTACAGATCTGCATTTAAGCTCTTTGGGTCGCCTGCAGGCTGTTCTCGCCGGGGAAAGCATAAAGGATATCCCCAATATTCGCTTGTTTTCCAGCCCTCTTGCCCGGGCGTTCCAGACGGCGCAGAGCTTCCGACTTCCCATTACCATTTTGCCCGGATTGCGGGAGCGGTATATGGGGCAGTGGGAGGGGCTGACCTTTGAGGAGATCAAGGAAAGGTTTCCTCAGCTTTATGCTGCCCGAAGCGCTGACCCTATGCTCCCTGTGCCGGGGCAGGAGAGGGAAGAAGATGCCCTTCGCCGGTTTAATGAAAGCATTTTGGAACAGTTGCGGCAAAAAGAAGACCATACGCCTGTCTTTGTTGCCCACAGCGGTGTGATGAAGCTTTTTATCCGGCAGTTCGCGCCCCTTCCCAAGCCTGCCTATGGGTCGGTTTTGGCAGTGGACTGGGACGGAGAAAAATTCTCTGCCATTGGGCAGCCAGAGCAGCCCCATCCACCCCTGACTCCGGAGCTGTGCCAAAAGCTCTTGCAGGGGATCTTTGTGCCGCCGGCGATCGTGAAGCATTGCAAGGCTGTCTTTGAAAAGGCGATGCTTATAACGGATGCCCTTAAAAACAGGGGCGTTCCTCTGGATAAAGACCTGATCGCCGCAGGAGCGTATTTACACGACATCGCCCGGACAGAGCCCGATCACCCGGAAGCGGGGAAGGAGCTTTTGTGTCGTTTGGGCTATCCGGAGGCAGGAAGCATTATCGCCTTGCACCACAGCCCAAAGGCGGCAGAGCAGTTAGATGAAGCGGCGATCGTTTATCTTGCGGACAAGCTGATTCTGGAGAATTTCCCGGTGTCCCTGGGGGAACGCTTTGGAGAAAGTGAAAGAAAGTGCGTGACCTCGGAGCAGAGAGATCTGCACAAACAGCGATACGAAGCGGCGAAAACCCTTGGTCAGAGGATCAATGGGCTGTGCGGCTGTGATATTGTGGAATTATAAAAGGAGGAGATCCAATGAAAAAGCTGTTTGGGACGATGCTTCGGTATTTACAGCAAGGTGAAGATCTTGTTCTTGTAACCATAATCGCCTCCTCCGGGGCAACTCCCAGAGGGGTGGGAGCGAGAATGTTGGTAGGGAAGGAGGGGCGAATTTGCGGAACCATCGGGGGCGGTGCTGTGGAATACCGCTCCGAAAAGATCGCTTTAGAGGTTCTGAAAAACAAAAGCTCTCTGGAAAAAGACTTTTCCCTTACCAGAGAGGATGTTCAAAATTTAGGCATGATTTGCGGTGGGGATGTTTTGGTATTTTTCTCCTACATTCCCGTCGGGGACAGTCACACCATGCACTTGCTCCGGAAGGCTCTGGAACGGCTGGAAACAGGGCGCAGCCTGTGGCTTCTGTCTGACATTCAAAAGGGCGGAAAGCTGGGGCTGTACACCCCGGAGGATGGTGCCACAGGAATCGGACTGCCCTCTGACCTGTACCACCACATGAACGACCTGCCTCACCGGGTAAAGGAAAATGGGCTTGATTTTTATGTGGAGCGGATCAGCACACCGGGCAGAGTTTATGTCTTTGGCGGCGGTCATGTGGCGCGGGAATTGGTGCCTGTATTAGCTCATGTGGGCTTTCGCTGTGTGGTCATGGATGACCGGGAGGAATTTGCCCGCAGGGAGCTTTTCCCCACGGCGGAGGAAGTCCTGCCGGTAGACTTTTCTCAGATTTCCCGGTATGTATCCATAGACGAAAATGATTATGTGTGTGTTATGACCAGAGGGCACGCCTATGACACGGTGATACAGGCGCAGGTCTTAAAACGCAAGCCAAAGTATGTTGGTGTCATTGGCAGTAAAAACAAGGCTGCCGGGGTGCGCAGAGTTCTGAAAGAGGAATATGGACTTTCTGATGACCTTTTGGATCAGGTGACCACGCCCATTGGTCTTTCCATCGGGGCGCAAAGCCCGGAGGAGATCGCCATTTCCATTGCGGGACAGTTGATCGCAGTGCGGGCAGGAAAAGTATAATAAGAAGTGCATCCCGGAGGAAAGCCCTTCAGGATGCGCTTCTTAATATACAATTATTGACCGATCATAATTTTCAGAATTTCCCGGTCAGTCTCCCGCATACCCACTCTTGCCATGCGACCCACATTTTCAATGGTGTGATCCACGCCCTTGGTGACGATACCATCGCCGGCATAGAACTGGTTGCCGTTTTGGAACAGTCGATATCCCAGAATGCCCGCGTCCACTGCGGCGGCGATCTTGGCGGCACAGGAGGGCTTAGCTCCGTCACAGGTGATCCCGGACACCACCGCCAAAGCATTGACTACGGTGTGGGCGATCTCTCTGTATCTGCCCCCTTCCAGGAAGGCGATACCAGCCGCCGCGCCGCAGCCCGCACTGACCGCGCCGCAGAAGGCGGACAGTCTGCCGATGCCGGTCTTTTGATGGATGGTCACAAGGTTGCTGACCACCAAAGCCCGAAGCAGCTCTTCGTGACTTCTGTTCTGCGCTCTGGCAAAAACGATGACAGGAAGAGATGCGGTCATGCCCTGATTGCCACTGCCGGAGACAATGACGACCGGCATATTACAGCCGCTCATTCGGGCATCGCTTCCCGCTGCGGCATAGGCTCTTGCCTGAATTTCCGGGGAATTGCTGTCATAGGCAGTCATTAGGGTTTTGCCGACCTGCGCGCCCCAGCCGCCCTTCAGTCCTTCCTCCGCAATGGCCAGATTGTATTGGATCTGCCGCTCCAAAACTTCCCGAACCTCATCCAGATCCACATTCTCCGCAAAGGTTACAATGTCCTGCACATTGAGAATGCTTCGATCCGTAAGACCGGAGGTGCTTACATCCACGCATCCGTATTGGAACAGCACCTCGCCGTCCAGCTCCGTTAAGATGATGTTGGTATGATAGCCCACAATGACCAGCCGGGCATGATGCTCGTCTTTCCACATTTCCAGTTCCAGATAGAAAGTCTCATCGGTGTCAGCAAGGTCAACGGTGATCTCATGCTCCCGCAGATACCGGGCAATGGCTTCGTGCTTGTCGGGAGTGATTTTGGCGACCACTTCCAGCATCGCCTTTGCGTCTCCTGCCACTACGCCTGCGGCAACGGAGGCTTCCAGACCCTTCAAGCCACCTGTATTGGGAACAATGACACTTTTCACATTTTTGATCAGATTTCCGCTGACATTTAATCTGCAACGATCCGGGATGCCGCCCAGAATATCCCGACACCGGGCAGCGGCATAGGCAACGGCGATAGGCTCCGTGCATCCCATGGCGGGTACCAGTTCTTCTCTTAAAATGCGAACATAGTCCTTGAAAATGCCAGTCATTGTATCCATATGTAGTTCCTCCTGTCTGTGTGGGCAGTAGTCTTGCTTTTCTCCCTTTATTCTACTCTACCGGAAACAAAATCGCAAGAAAAACCTTCATAAAAGGAAATTATTTCTCAGGGCGTTGACAGAAAGGTATCGTTTATTGTAGAATTTTCTCAGAAGCTGCAAAAGGGGTGTATCTATGAAAATTCTGAATCTGGGCTCGCTGAATTTTGACAAGGTTTACGGTGTTGACCATTTCGTTGCCGGGGGAGAAACCATATTAAGCGGCTCTTACAGGGAATTTATGGGAGGCAAGGGCTTGAATCAGTCCATTGCGCTGGCGAAAGGCGGGGCAACTGTGTATCATGCCGGGGCGATCGGGATAGATGGCGCGCCCCTGAAAGACTGTCTGGAGGAAGCCGGAGTCAATACCCAATACCTGACTCAGGTAAATTCCGTAAGCGGTCACGCCATCATTCAAAATGCCCATGGACAAAACTGCATTATCGTTTGCGGCGGTGCAAATCAATGTCTCACGGAGCAATACATAGGGGAGGTTCTATCCCACTTTGCCCCCGGAGACATTCTTCTGCTGCAAAACGAAGTGAATCTCATTCCTTTTGCTATGGAAAAAGCCAAAGCGCAAGGGCTGAAGATCGCCTTTAACGCCTCTCCCATCACCCCTGCGCTGCTGGAATACCCTCTGCATTTGGTGGATTATTTCCTCATCAACGAGATCGAAGGAAAGCTGCTGGCACAGACAGATGGCAACAGCTTTACGCAGATCCTTTCCGCTCTGCGAAACCGCTTCCCCAAAGCCGCCATTGTAATGACCATTGGAAAACAAGGCGTATTGTACGCAGACGAAAGGGAGATTCTGGGCGTTGCGGGTTACTGTGTTCCCGCGGTTGATACCACCGCCGCCGGAGACACCTTTACAGGTTTTTTCTTGGGTGCGCTCACTCGCGGCTGCGCCGTAAAGGAAGCACTGACCCTCGCCACCAAAGCCGCCGCTATTTCCGTTACCAGAATGGGCGCGGCTCCCAGTATTCCTGCCTTGGAGGAAGCGGAGGCATTTCGGGGGTAAGTACACTTAAAATGAAGGTATTTCAAATAGGTGATGTGCCACTTCTGCCGATTTGGTTAGAAATAATGGACTCGCGTTTTTCTTTTAGATATTTAAGAAGGTTAATAATGGATACAGCAAAATCCATAGACTGTGTTCTTAATTTGCTTTCAGACATAATGACACCTCCAATTCAAGTATATTGTATCATAAACGCGGTTAATTAGTAATAATTTAGTGAAGTTTGGCTTTGCCAAGTGAAGTAGCGGCGTTGCAGCTGTGAAGTATTGTGTTTCGCACAATGTGAAGTTAAGTGTGCCACCCACACCCGCAGGCACTTCACGATGCGTAGCATCGCTTCACGCACCAAAGGTGTGCTTATCGTGCCGCAAGGCACACTTAGTTCGAAAAAAGACTACCTAAACGGAGCAGAAATGGGGGTAAAAAAGCGTAAAAGTAATATGCCTGCCTCCGTCTTATGTGGATATCCATCTGAAGAATAGAAATGCGAGGAATCCTAATCCCAGCAGCGTGTCTATCGCGTCCCAGCTTGCACCGTCTGCGATGAAGGATATCAGCAGGATAGGACACCTCCGTTTATTGTCTTAAAACCGCTTTTGCGGAGCTGGCATTATTTCATCAGTTTTGCAATGAGTGTATCTAATTCTGTTTGCTTAGACTTAATGGCTTTTTCCAGTTTGCCGCAGACGTCGATTGCAGCTTCGAGCTGCTTGCAGCGTTCCAAAATGGAAGCATCTTCGGATGTCAGAAACCCATTCATGAACGCCATTGTGATAATGAACTTTGATGTTCTGCTGGCAAACTCGACCTCGATGTAGCTGCCGTTCTGTTTGACAACCTTGCCGTTACCAAACATTTTATGTCGCACAGTCTGTCCTTCGATAAGGATTTCGGGGATGTTATCCAGCACACCCTGTTCGCGTTCCAAGTCTGTTTCCAGCACTTCAAGTTCGCCACGCTTGGTTTCAATTTCTGTTTCAAGGTTCTGCTGCGCGATATCTGCCTTGCTTCTTTTAATTACCTTCATATACTGCTGGTATTCATAGAAGCCATAAACGATGCTGCAGTAAATGATGTCGAAAGTCAGAATGTGCAAATTGTCTTCGGGATCGCCAACTTTATTCCAACGCTCATTGTGGCGTGCTATCAGTGGTTCGTGCGTAGCGAGGTATTCTCGTACTTCTTCGCACATTCTGTAATAGCGCGAAAGTTTGAAATACTGACCGTAACCGATTTCTTCACCATATTCGAGGTATCTGAAGAAGGGCTGGCTCTGGGATGATTTATAGAAATAGTTTTGCTCCGGCTGGTAGAAAACGAGGTATGCAAGAACGGAACGGAAGTCCTGCTTGTACTTCCACTTGCCGCGCTCATATTTTTCAAGCAGCTTGTTCGCTTCATCTACGAAGTGCTCGATTTTACTCTGGCGCTTATCCAAGTCGCCACCATCGTCAGCGTAGAGCATAGCGAAAAGATTGCGCATTGTTTCTGGCTCATGACCGATCAGCTTCAGTACGCCGTTAACCGGCTGCACGGTTCCGTTGTTAATGATGATGCTCGATTCCGACATGGCGTACTTGAACATCTCATAAAAGTCAGTGGCGTTGATGTCGAAGTTTTTCTTGAAGTGGTGTACTGCCACCCACTTCATATTCTCAAAGTGATCATCGTTATTGATGATATCGAACTGGTCGATGTATGTATCGATGATTGAATTTAATCGCTCAATGTTCATAAGCACCACCTCCGTTGGTATTCCTGCAAATAGGCATAAAATATCACCAAACATTATAGCACAAGTTTTGTCGATTTACAAGGATTTGCTGTCAGTTTTCTGCGACATCTGGCGTTTTTTCATATTCAAATCCCGTCGACTGCTGTTTTGACTACTTCTTTGCTGTGTAAAGAAGTGTGAAAAGTAAACCCTGCTTTTATTGCTCCGCAACGCAAAAATAGGGGCTGGCGCGGCCTGATCAACCGTTCCAACCCCTGTTTTGATGGTATTTTCCTATATAATGGGCTATTTTGCCCCTAAAAGCGAGAAAGAAACCTCTCTTGTCTTGGTAGACAAAAGAGGTTTCTTTCATGGTGGACCCGAGGAGATTCGAACTCCCGACCCCTACAATGCGAATGTAATGCGCTCCCAGCTGCGCTACGGGCCCAAATCCAAGGAGATTATAACCTCTTTGGAAAGCTCTGTCAAGAAATTTTTTCCCTTCTTTTATAAAACAATTGTAGGGTTACAATTGATGAAACAATAAGACAGAATTTGATGCTGTTACTTATTCGCTTCAAAACCCTCCTCGGACGGATTCGGTGAAAAAGTAACCCCCTCCCGAACTTCGTCCGAGAAGGGGTTTGGTTGCGGAGGCAGGATTTGAACCTACGACCTTTGGGTTATGAGCCCAACGAGCTACCGGACTGCTCCACTCCGCGATATGAACTTTTGCACCGCCCTCAGTGCCCGATCATAATAGCACACATTTGCTCCTGTGTCAACCCTTTTTTGAAGAAAGTTAAAAATGTCTTTTGAAACAGGAGCAAGTGCGTGGAAATGGCCCGACCGCACTGACCGGGCCACCCTCCGCTTTAACGGATAGAGAGAAAAGGAGAAAGAAATAAAAGGAGACAAGCAAGGATTTTGCGGCTCACGGCTTCCGCAAGCACCTTACGCCCATATAGTAGCAAAAGCCTTTGAACAGAATGTGAATAAAACCAAAACAATTCTGGACTGTTTTATGAACATTTATACATAAAAACATCGGAAAAAGCTAAATTATTATCCAAGCAATTTTGCGGATAGCTCCAGAATGTTTCCCCATCCCAGACTGTTTGTCAGCTCAACATAGCCGTCCCCGGTTTCTCTCAGCAGACCTTCCGCCTCCAGACGGCGGCGGGTTTGCTGGGCAGTACCCAAAGAACCGTCCAGGATCTCAACCCCTTCGCCCATGATCTCCCGGATGATCGGGCGCAGAAAAGGGAAGTGGGTGCAGCCCAGAACGATAGCCTTTGGTTTTTTTGTAAGTACGGGCACGAGAAGCTCTCTTAAATATGCCCGCAGGGAGGGGCTGTCCAATTCGCCTTTTTCCACAAACTCCACCAGCCCGGGACAGGGAAGGGGGATGACCGGGCTTGTGGCAGAGAACCGTTCCATGAGGGCCGCAAATTTGGTTTCCCGTAAGGTCACATCCGTAGCCATGACCAAAATATGCTCGCCGGGGTGGCGGTCCGCGGCAGGCTTTAAGGCAGGCTCTACACCCACGATGATCTTCTCCGGGTATTTCCCGCGCAGATCCTCAATGGCTGCGGCGGTGGCGGTATTGCAGGCAATGACAACAGCTTTTATGCCTCTGGACATATGCTCTGAAACGGCGGAGAAGGTCAATTCCCGCACTTCCCGGGTAGAGCGGTTGCCGTAGGGAGCATTTTTGGAGTCTCCAAAATAGATATACCGCTCTCTTGGCATACTTTTTATCAGCTCCCGCAGGACACTAAGCCCGCCCAGACCGGAGTCAAAAACCAAAATATATTCATCTTTCTTATTCATCGTATCACCGACCCGCGTTTTCCCTTGATGGTGAAAGGGTGCCGCGCCAGCCACGCAGCACCCATAAATTATTCTGAGGCTTTTTTATAGACCCAGGCGTTGGGGAGCAGACGCCCTTCCTTCAAACTGGCGTTGGAGCATTTCGTGACATACTCACCGTCGAACCACAAAATGGCACTGGTGCCGCCATCCATACACATTCCCTGATAGCAGTCATATCTCAGGAGGATCTCAGTGCAGTCCAGGGCAACGGCGCCAAGGGATGTGATGGAACGACCCTCAATGACCAGCATCATGATCTCGCCGTTCTTTTTTTGACCGATGGCGGCTCTGGGATGCAGATCGGTAAAGATATTGTTTTTACCTAAAGCGTTTTCTCCGTTTACCACCAGTGCCGGCCAAAATTCAGCCGCGTCGGTGGTATCCTTATGGGTGCTGGTGGGAGCGTCTACCACATACATCCGGTCATTTTTCCGCAGCTCAATGCGCTTATAGCCCCATTTGAAGTGGTCGCCGTATTCCTTTCCGTTGGAAACATATGCTCCCGTTGCGACACCGCCGTTGCCCACACCGCCGTCATCCTGGAAGCCGGAAGCGGTCATGGCAAGGACACCGTTGTGTTTGGAGGCGATTTTGCCGGCACGCTGACCGGAGGTACCGATGGTGGCGGAAACCTCCAGAGACAGCCGGGAGGGGTCTTTCGCGATTGCCAAAACGCCCCGGTAGGAAGAACCGGTCACACGAATCAGAAGGACCTGATTGACTGCGTCAATGGCAAGAACGGTGTCACCTGCCGTTGTTTTGATAGAGGTGCCTTTGTCGTCCAGCCCGGCTTTGTTGATATAGAGCTTATCCCAACCGTTGATCACCGCGTCGGGATTCTTCTTCACATATTCCAAAGTGGACTTCTGATCCAGCTCGTGGAAAAGGGCGAAGAAGCTTTCCTGCTCCGGTGTCAGAGTCTCACCCTGAGCCGGTGCGGTTACCGGGGGAGGGGATTGGTTGTTTTCTGATCCACTGTTTTCTGAGCCGCCGTTTTCCGGGGGAGCTGTGGCAGGAATATCCACATCCTCCCATGAAGAATTGTTGCCGATCTGATCGTCTCTGGCATCTTCCGTAAGGCGCACCACCTCGTCCACAATGTCCTTAGGGATCAAAGCGGTAGCCAGCCACCGATGGCGCATGGTGGACATGGCGGTCTTAATATACATGGAGCGCAGATCGGAAAGAACGGGAATATTGGTAAAGATCGCAAGGCAATAGAATATCTCCAAAACCAAAAGGATGGAGAGGATCACCTTCACAGGGCGCAGCCGGGAACGGCTTTTCTTCTTTTTGGGAGAATCGCCTCTGTTTGATGCGGGCTTTGTGCCTCTGTCAGAAAAAGCGGACTTGCCGGAGAATTTAGAACCGGAGGAGCCGCCGAACATTTTTTGAGCCATGGAATATATTACCTCCCGGAGTGAACCTGCCTGTAAGACAGGAAAAGGACAAATTATTTCTATTATTATATCATAAATCCGCCACGCAATCAAATATAATTTACACGATTCTTAAAATATTTACAAACTGTCATGCAGCCTGCGGTTTCTTTTTTTGGCAAAGGGAAATTCGCCGGATTTCTTAAAGGGCATATGCTACAATGCTTCCATAAAAGAGGGGCTGCGCGCTCTCTTTTGGGCTGTCAGGTGGTGATGCCGTGGAAAGCTCCGTGGATGACCCGACACCGCCTTCATAGGTCAGCCATCCATACAAAACAGACGAGACTGTGACCGACAATGCAGGCCGCAGTCTCAATTTTTTATATCCAGCGGTATGAGGGGAAAGGCTCTCCAAACAGCAGTCTCTTTAAGCCGTCATATAAAAGGATGGCGGCAAGACTCACCGGTATCCACAAAAGGCTGTAGACAATGCAGATCTGCCCCAGAAAATTTCCCGGCATCATTCGATAGTCCCATACGCTGTATGATCCGTTCACCAAAAGACCCGCTGCCAGCTCTGCCGCCGTAATGATCAACGCCCCCAAAAGCATCCTTGTGACCATCGTTGCGGGGCGGGGAAGCTCACCCAAATGCCCAATGAGAAGAAAACAAATGCCCCCGGTGATAAACATACTGCTGTGGGTACGCCCTCTCCAAAGCAGCTCCGTGAGGGCATATGCCGCACCTCCCAAAAACCATAAAACACCGTATTTCCAAAGCCGCATACACAACATCCTTTCCAAAGTTCACGGCATATCATAGCCGGAACAGATGAAAATCATACGAAAAGGATGGGGAAAATGAAACTCCCTCTTGACAAACCCGTATAACTGTATTATCATAAACGCATGAACAAGTGTTCATATGAGAAAATGAAAGGAGCGAAGCTGTGGAGAAATTTTTGCGCAGTGAGGAACAGCTTATTGACATGGCGGAGCTGTTCAAGGTTTTTGGGGACTCGACCCGCATCCGTATTCTCTGCGTTCTTTTTGAAGGAGAGCGTTTTGTGCAGGAATTGGCGGATACCATTGGTGCCAGCCAGTCGG
>JAZNYB010000036.1:0-5633 GCA_045594185.1 Faecousia sp.
GCCGGTTTTGATGCCGCTGACGGCCGGGTTGTAGTAGATGCTGGAGGGAACGATGACCTTGTTGGTGGTGATCTCCACCAGGGTATCGTGCTTGTTGGTGGGGCCAATGTCCATGGAAACGGTGTTGACGATTTCCACAAACTCGGGGTTTTCCATGGCATAG
Organism: Faecousia sp.; assembly: GCA_045594185.1. Taxonomy (GTDB): domain Bacteria; phylum Bacillota; class Clostridia; order Oscillospirales; family Oscillospiraceae; genus Faecousia. Next base: position 164 of record JAZNYB010000036.1, read on the forward strand.
GCGGCAATTTTGGCCATGTCCCGGGCGGTGGTGTAGTGGTTATCATCGTGCAATCCGTGAGTGTTGGCAAAATGGGTTCCGGTACAGCCCAGCTCTGCCGCCTTCTGATTCATCAGCTCTACAAAGGCTGCCTCAGAACCGGCGAGATGCTCCGCGATAACCGGGGCGGAGTCGTTGGCAGACTGGATCATCAGACAGTAAAGAAGCTGCTCAAAGGTAAACACCTCTCCGGCGATCAGACGGGCACTGCTGCCGTTGGGATGCAGCCCTTGTAAAGCTGTTTCGCTGACGGTGACGGAGTCCTCCAGGTTGCCCATTTCCAGAGCCAGCAGGCAGGTCATGACCTTTGTCAGAGAAGCGGGATACCGTGTGCCGTCAATGTTTTTCGCATATACCATGGTGCCGGAATTCAGCTCATAAAGCAAAATGGCGGCGGCATCAAAATCCTTGTCATAAGGGCCTGCCAGTGCCCCGGTAGCGTTAATGCCCACATTGGTTCCGATTTTGACATCGGAGTAATTGGGATTCCCGCCGTTTGAGACTTCTTCCGTGGGCTCGGTTTCTTCAGAGGGAGAAGACTCCTCCGGTGCGGCATAAACCTGAGGGGAAAGAAGGGCGAAAAGAAGACAAATACTTAAAAATAAGGATAAAAATGACTTTTTCATGTGCGTTTCTCCATAAATATTGCAGTCCCCGACTTGCCGTGGGGAGAAAAGTCGTGTATAATGTTACTGAATTTCTGTGTTGTATTATACCAGCCTGAACGGGGATATGTCAACCGCGATAGGAGCGTTTCCAATGAAACAATTGAAATTTCCTGTCTTCTTTACGGCTTTTGTTGTTGCCATTGCAGTGTTTTTGTTAGGAATGTTTTTCGGAAGAAGCACTGTGGACAATACCGTGTATGTGGTGCCGGCATCGACCCTTCCGCCTGAGATTACAGAAAGTCCGCAGGAACCCACCCTGCCGGCAGAAGCACAGGACAAAAAAGAAAAGGTCAACATCAATACCGCAACGGCAAAGGAACTCGAAAACCTGCCTGGTGTTGGCGCGGTGATTGCCCAGAGGATCGTAGATTACAGATTGGAATATGGGGACTTTATTACCGTTGAGGAATTAAAAGAGGTCGCCGGCATCGGAGAGAAGCTGTTTGAGGAAATCAAGGATCATATTACAGTGAGGTAAAGCAATATGAAAATCGTAGTTGTGGATGATGAAGCCCTTTTGGTTAAGGGTATTCGCTTTAATTTGCAAAATGAGGGCTATGAGGTACTTACCGGCTCCAATGGGCTGGAGGCGGTGGAACTGGCAAAAGATCCGGAGGTCAAGCTGATGATCCTGGATGTGATGATGCCGGAGATGGACGGATTGACTGCCTGCTCCGTGATCCGGGAATTTTCTCAGGTACCCATTATTATGCTCACTGCCAAAACCGAGGATATGGATAAGCTCATGGGCTTTGACCACGGAGCGGACGATTATCTGACAAAGCCCTTCAACATTCTGGAGCTGAAGGCACGGATCAGAGCCTTGCTTCGCAGAAGCGGTGTAAGGGACAAGGAGCAAGCCACCGTTCAAAGCAGCCGACTGACCATTGGCGGCATTTCCCTGGATCTGGATGCCAGAAACGCTTATAAAAATGGGGAACTGGTAGATCTGACCGCCAAAGAGTTTGATGTCATAGAGTTTTTAATGCGAAACCCCAATCGTGTGTACTCCAGAGAAGCCCTTTTGGATACGATTTGGGTATATGAATATCGCAGTGAGATCAGAACGGTGGATGTGCATATCCGCAGGCTGCGGGAAAAGTTGGAAGAAGATCCGGCGCAGCCACGACACATTATGACTAAGTGGGGAGTTGGGTACTATTTCAAAGGATAAGAAATGGCGTGTGCCGCATCTCAGCAGAACACAGCTCCGATATTCTGCGATGTACATTCTGGTAACCTCTGTTATTTTGGTGTTTTTGAATTTGTATGCGGCGGATACCATGCGGGATTTGATCTTTCGGGGAAAACACTCCTTTATGCAGGACAAGGTTCTCGTCGCTTCTGCCGCAATGGGAGAGCTGCCCGGGCTGACAGTCGAGCAGATCGGTACTGTTTTGGAACAGGTGGATGCTCTGGATCTGACACGGGTATTGATCACGGATGCCGGAGGAACGGTCATCTATGATTCTCTCAGCAAGGACAGCGCGGTGGGACAAGTCGCCCTTCTGCCTGAGGTGGTTCAGGCTTTGGAAGGAAACGATACCTTCTGCTCGGTATACAGCTCCGGCGTTTTGCAGAGCAAGGCTTCGGCCCCTGTTTTGCGTGGTGATCGTCTGGTGGGCTGTGTGTATCTCATGGAATATGATTCGGATCAGGGTTCTCTGATCGAGGCACTGCAGAAAAACATTCTCTGGATCAGCCTGCTTCTGGAAGTCGCTGTTATAGTTGTCTCACTTTTCTTCTCGGAGATCTTTTCTCACAGAATGAGGAAGATATTTGCATCCATCCGCATTATACGGGAGGGAGATTATTCGCACAAGCTGAAGGCAAAGGGATCGGATGAGCTGTCCGTTTTGGCGAGGGAGTTTAACGCCCTTACAGAACGGATACAAGCATCAGAGGAGCGGCGCAGGCAGTTTGTATCTGATGCTTCCCATGAATTGAAAACACCCCTGACCTCCATTAAGCTGCTGTCGGATTCCATTTTGCAGAATGAAATGGACAGAGAAACGATTTTGGAGTTTGTGCAGGACATTGGAAGTGAAGCGGACCGCCTGACCAGAATGTCACAAAAGCTGCTGTCTCTGACCAAAGTGGATGCGCAGCGGGACGATGACAGAGAGATCGTGGATATATTTGAAACGGTGGAAAAGGTGTTCCGGATGCTGAAGCCGGTGGCGGGGCCGCAAAATATAACCCTGCGGAATCACGCCCTTCCCGGTGCCACGGTTCTGACAATGGAGGACGACCTGTATCAAATTATCTTCAATCTGGCTGAAAACGGCATCAAATATAACAAACCCAATGGCAGCCTGACGGTGGAGCTGACCCGGCAGGATAATGATTGGGTGCTTACACTGACGGACACCGGTGTTGGAATACCTCAGGAGTCCATCGGGCATATTTTTGAGCGTTTTTATCGTGTGGATAAGGCGAGGTCACGACAGGCGGGGGGCAGTGGTTTGGGATTGTCCATCGTTTATGCAATGGTCACCCGCAACGGAGGAAGCATTTGTGTATCGCAGCCGGACAGTGGCGGTACCTGCTTCGCTGTTACTTTCCCCGCATTTGATCTGGAGGAGGATGAAGACCTGTGGTTAGAAGAATAACTGCCATTGCGCTTATTCTCTCATTCTTGCTTTTATGGGGTTGTGGAACGCAGTCTCCCGAAAAAGAAATGGGCAGCCCCATAAAGTTCTATTACAAAGTTTCGGACGACCGCTTTGGCACAACAAAACAGGCGACGGAGTTTGAGCTGTTTGACGCAGTAGGTCACGAAACGGACTATAGCTGGATATTGGAGGCTTATTTTAATGGGCCATCCTCTCAGGAGCTGCTTGCACCCTTTCCAAAATCCATGCGGCTGATTTCCGCGCAACGGGAGGATTCCGTTCTTCGGGTCAATTTGTCTGAGGAGCTGTCCCGACTGACCGGGATCGATCTGACGGTTGCCTGCTCCTGCATTACCCTTACCTGTCTGGAATTGGAAGGGATCGAAACCGTTACCATAACTGCCAACGGTCGCTCCATGGATGGGAAATACGCCATTTCCATGAGCCGGGAGGATCTGCTTCTGGAGGACTTTGGCGCCACGGATATGGCATCTACCTACCGGCTGTATTTTTCGGATACGGAAAATCGTTATCTGATCGCCGAGGAGCTGACCATAGACGATGGTGCCACATCGGTTGCGTATGATTTGCTGCAAAAGCTGATCGAGGGCCCCGTGGATGCGGGGTTGGCTCAGACCGTCCCTCTGGAAACGGAGGTTCTGAATTTGGAAATACAGGACGGAATTTGCAATCTGGAGCTGTCAAACGCGTTTTTGGACAATGCGCCCAAGACAGAGCCTGCGCAGCGCATGACCGTTTTGTCTATTACCAATACCTTGACCCAACTGGATGGGATCAACTCTCTGGTGCTGTATGTGGAAGGGGCAAGACTGGAACGCTATGGTATGCTGGATCTGGGGCAGCCCCTTACTTATGATGAGGATGCGGTAGGCCCTGCCAGAACCAACCTGAATGAGCTGGATATGGATCTGTACCTGTATAATGGTACCGGGGACAAGCTGTCCAAAGTTCCGGCAAGAGTGCGGCAGTCCGCGGATAAGCTGGTGGCTGAGCTGACCTTGCAGAAGCTTCTGGAGTACGGAAACAGAAACGGTTATTCTTCCGGGATTCCCACTGAGACAGAGCTTGTGGAAATGTATGTGGAGCAGGGCGTTTGCGTGGTGGTGCTTTCTCAGGCGGTTTTGTCAGAGCAAGAGTCCCCGGAGCAGGGATTCCGGGCTGTGTGGGCTACGGTTCTGTCTGCCGGTGAATATGACTCGGTTCAGATACAGGTGGAAAATTACTCCCCCACAGAGGATGAGCTGTATTTGTTTGAAGCGAAGCAGTGGGACGATGGCTGGCTCCTCGGTAATAGTTGATTATACCGCCGATCCGTGTTTTGCGGGTCGGCGGTTCGTGATCTATAAAGAAAACCACCGACGACGAAGCCGGTGGTAATGGGGATCATATATTGGAATCTTTATAGAGAAAAGTCCTCTGATTTGTACTTGGAAAAATCCACAGCCTTGAAACGGGGCGGTGTCCGCTTGAAGGGATCATACCGGAATTTGCGGCAGCGGGCTTCCATGAGAATAAGCCCTTTCTTGGCGCAAAGGAACTGACCCTCACTGATTTTCGTGCCATGGGCGCAATATTCACAGGAACCAACGATTTTCTTTCGGAACAACAATGTAGCCACCCCCAATACTTGGGGTCATTATACACTATCTGTTTCCGTTTTTCCAGTCCTATTTCGCAAAATCAGGCACCAAAGCCCAAATAATATGATAAAAATTCCAAAGACCCAGGCTGTAGTGCGCAATAGCCCTTCGTGATTGGGTAGATACAGTGTCTCGGTGTCCAAGGGCAGCAGCCGTGGGAGGATGATAATTGTGACCCAGGTCAGAAGAACGGAGATCACGCAATGCAGCAGTTTCCCGTAAAAATAGTATTTCCCGCTTAAACCGGCAGGTGCTAAAATGGCTTTGGTTTGCGTCCAAACACATAAGCCGCCAAACCCTAAAAAACCGGATGCGAGGCAGTACCGCCACCCAACTGACTGGGTTTCTCTTAGCCCTAAGCAGCCGGAGGAAAGCTCAAGAAAACCGGTCAGAGCGGTGCGAAAAACTTGAGGAAGAAGACTACAGGCGTATTTTTCCAAAAGAGCGATGAAAATTTGAAACAGCAGGATATAGGCGCAAATCAGAG
>JAZNYB010000037.1:0-3843 GCA_045594185.1 Faecousia sp.
ACAAGCTGGGTATGACCGATTTGACCGCTCAGCTTATCAATACACTTGTAGTTCTGGGAATTTGCTATGGTGTATCTGCTGTAATCCTTCGGTTGGAGCAGTACCCGGCTTTCCGCTGGTTAAAGTTCTCACACTAATTTGCTGTAGATAGACAAGGAGATGTTTTGCCTTGAAAATTGTTGTTGCAGGTATGGGCTATGTTGGACTTGCCTTGGCGGTATTGCTGGCCCAGTATAACGATGTAACGGTGGTTGATGTGGTTCCGGAAAAGGTGGATATGCTCAATCAGCGAAAATCTCCCATTGCGGATAAAGAACTGGAGGAGTATCTTGCCGGCAAGCCACTCTCTTTGACCGCAACACTGGATGGAGATTCTGCATATAAAGCTGCAGACTATGTTGTTATTGCAACCCCTACCAACTATGATCCGGAGCAGAACTATTTTGATACATCCAGCGTGGAGGGCGTGATTCGACAGGTGATGTCTGTTAATCCCAAGGCAGTTATGGTTGTTAAATCCACCGTTCCTGTTGGCTTTACGGAAAAAATCTGCGAAGAATTAAATTGTACCATGCTGTTGTTCAGCCCGGAGTTTCTCCGGGAGGGAAAGGCTCTGTACGACAACCTGTATCCGTCCCGCATCATTGTGGGCGTTCCTGAGAATCACAACCATCTGCAGGAACCGGCACGGGTTTTTACCGCCCTTCTGACAGAAGGTGCCTTAAAAGAAGATGTTGAAACCAGAATCATGAACGCAACGGAGGCTGAGGCCGTTAAGCTCTTTGCCAATACCTATCTGGCACTTCGGGTCAGCTTTTTTAATGAGCTGGATACCTTCGCCGCCGTTCGTGGACTGGATACAAAATCCATTATTGACGGAGTTGGGCTGGATCCCCGCATTGGTACCCACTACAACAACCCATCCTTTGGCTATGGTGGCTATTGTCTGCCTAAGGACACAAAACAGCTTCTTGCCAATTATGAGGATGTTCCGGAGAATATTATCTCCGCCATCGTGGAGGCCAATAGAACCCGCAAGGACTTTATAGCAGATCAGATCGCGGCTAAACAGCCTGCGTATGTGGGTGTGTACCGCTTGACCATGAAATCCGGCAGTGATAATTTCCGCCAGTCCTCTATTCAGGGGGTTATGCGCCGCCTGCGCAAAAAGGGGATCCAGGTGGTTGTTTATGAACCCAGCATCCGGGAGGAGACCTTTTTGCGTCTCCCCGTTATCAGAGAGCTTGATAAGTTCAAGGCCATGTCGGATGTGATCATTGCCAACCGGTATAATCCGGAGCTGGCAGATGTGATGGAGAAGGTATATACCAGGGATCTGTACTTCAGAGACTGAGTCGTACCGAAAGTGTGAGGAGGAACAAGTTTGAAAAAGGAGCAATCTAAGGGGCTGGTCTTGCCGATCATTGCAGGTGTTCTGACCGTGCTGGTTGTAGTGCTGTTCTTTGCCATTCGGGAACAGCAGCAGGAGGAAAAAAAGCCACAGCTCTACACCTGGGAGGAGTTTGAAGCATTGCCCCCAGAGGAACAGTTGGTATTTCCGGACCGTTTTGAGAATATGCAGGCCTTTCAGGACTGGTTAAATCATGCACAGGGAAATACATCCGATCCCAAGGAGACCGAGACTACGGAAACAGTTCCGGTGCCTACTATTGTTTTAGGAGACAAGTCTCCAGAGGATTTCACCTGGGAGGATTACCAGGCACTTACCCCGGATCAGCAAATGGTTTTTCCGGATGCCTTTGATTCTATGGAGAGCTTTCAGGCGTGGCTAAGTCGGGTACAGCCCTCCGAGCCCACAGAAGATTTGGTTCCGGATCCTTCCAGCGTGGATCTGGGAGAGAAAAAGCCTGAGGACTTTACTTGGGAGGACTATCTGGCGCTTTCTATGGAAGAGCAGATGTTCTTCCCGGACTCCTTTGAGAGCTATGAGGCTTTTGAGGCATGGTGGGCAGAAAACTGTCCTGAGGATGGGCTGAACAATGGCAACTGAGGAACCACAGGCATGTCAAACAATGATATATACAGTGCTTGCCGCCATGGGACACATCGGCTGTGTGTCGAGCAAGGCGAATAACAAGGCCGACGCTGAGAACCAAAACCTCAGTGCCGCCAAGTTCTGTGTGTCGTTTGATTAAGCACTTCCCCCAGATGGAATGACATCTCTCCGCGAAAATGCAGATGGGTCTTTTGTCATGAATACACAAAGGTAGGGAATTAAAAGGAAATTAGGGGTTGCAAGAGGGGAGCACAATGTGCTATAATATTTTGGCAAAACGAAATATGGTCAAAATTGGCTGAAATAGAGCTGTAAATGTTTTTGCGTAAATTGCTGGAGAATGCTGAAATTCGCATGTAGATGCATTCTGAGGTTCTGCACATCCGAGGAATGTAAATGGGGGCGATGACTTGAAAAAAAAGATATACCTGTCTACGCCAACAACGCATGGCGACGAGATGAGGTTTATCGAAGAGGCGTTTGAAACCAACTGGGTTGCGCCGTTGGGTAATAATGTAGATTGCTTTGAGACAGAGATGGCTCAAACAGTGGGAGTTTCCTCTGGCGCGGCCTGTGTTAGCGGAACCTCTGCGCTGTTTCTGGCTTACAAGCTGGCTGGGGTGAAGCCCGGAGATAAAGTTCTTTGCAGCGACCTTACCTTTTCTGCTACGGTGAATCCTATAGTCTATCTGGGCGGCGAGCCTATTTTGGTGGACAGTGAGGAGAGTAGCTGGAATATGAGTCCCGAGGCACTGGAGGAGGGCTTCCGAAAGTACCCGGAGTGTAAAGTAGTGGGTCTGGTGCATCTCTATGGTGTGCCCGCAATGCTGGACGAGATTCGGGATGTCTGCCGACGGCACAATGCAGTGCTGGTGGAGGATGCTGCGGAAGCACTGGGAGCTGTCTATAAAGGTCGGCTTTGTGGCTCCTATGGGGATTATGCAGCATTGAGTTTCAACGGCAATAAAATCATCACTACCTCCGGCGGCGGTATGCTTTTAACAAATGATCCGGAAGCGGCAAAAAAAGCTCGGTTTTGGTCTACACAATCCAGAGAACCGGTGCTTTGGTATGAGCACAAGGAACTGGGCTTCAACTTCCGCATGAGTAATGTGTGTGCCGGTATTGGCCGTGGGCAGCTTTTACACCTGCAGGAGCATGTGGAGCGCAAGATGCTTATCCATGACAGATATCTGGCAGCCTTTAAGGAGCTTCCGCTTGCTATGAGTCCCCATCTTCCCGGCACGCAGCCTAACTTTTGGCTGTCTGTAGCGATGCTGCATGATGATGTGAAAGCTACGCCCCTGGAAATTTGCCGCCATTTGAAGGAGCATAATGTGGAGGCACGACCTATCTGGAAACCGATGCATATGCAGCCCCTCTACGCCAATAACGATTTCATTTCTACCGGTGTAGGTGAGCGGGTGTTCGCCCGGGGACTGTGTCTGCCCAGTGATATTAAAATGACGGAAGATGAGCAGGAAAGCGTAGTGCGGCTGATTGCAGAATGCCTGAAATAACAGTTTATTTGGCAATAGTTAGGTCGGAACCAAAAATAGAATAATTTTCATGGACCGATGCAAATTAGGGGTTTGCATCGGTTCCCTTTTTTGGCAATTTTTGTTGTATATGCCTCTGAGGGGGCGTTTTGTGCTGCATTGAGGCTGTGTTTTGCGTTTTGTGTAAAGCAGCGCTAGCCGGTAGACATACCCATCCTCAATCTTCTGAACAATTCCAACATGATCGGGTAACCCATCCTGCGATCCAGTTTCTCCTTCCGGGTCATCCCAGTCGAAAAAGATAATCATACCCGGAACAGGCGTTGC
>JAZNYB010000038.1:0-8069 GCA_045594185.1 Faecousia sp.
CGGATTCGCCCCAAATGGTGCTGTTTTACAAAGTTTGCCGCCGGGCCGGACATGTCCGGCCCCTACAATCCATCATCGGCAAACTTCCTTATAAATCGGAATTTGACCAGCTTTGTCTGATTTTGTGTGCGTTCCTAAAAAATGCTGAATTTTTGTCTTTGCTCTTGTGGAGTTGGGGAAAACATGGTATATTTATATGGTATGTGCCAAAAAATGACATAGGAGGACAACCCATGAACATTTGCAAACGAGGGATCGCCCTGCTGTTGGTTGTGGCAGTGCTGCTCAGTGCTTCCATCACCATCTTTGCCGCCAGCTATCCCGAAAAAAACAACAGTGTACGCCACGAGCTTTGCACCGAACTCAGCACGCAGGCTGAAAGCTACTACACCGGAGAATATGCCTGGGAAAGCCTTTTGGCTCTGGAGGGCGACAGCTCCGGCAGCAGCCTGAAGGCTATGGACTGCGAGCTTTTTGCCGCCCTGCAGGAGCTGATGGACAGCACTATGACCGATTCCATTTCCTATTCCAGCCTGACCGCCTACTGGCCCTATACGGATACCCAGCCGGGCTACAGCAATGCCACCATCTTCTACTCTGATGTGGACAGCTCCAGCTATAACCGGGAGCATGTATGGCCCAAGAGCAGAGCCGGCTTTTATAAAAAGAATGGCGGCTGCGACCTGCACCACCTGCGACCCACCGCAAACTATGTCAACTCCACCCGGAGCAACTATACCATGGGCAATGTCCGGGAGCTGACCACAGACTATGATACCTGCACCTATGGCAGTGACACCGTTCTTTATTATAGCAGCGACATGGATCTGGTGGAGGTCAATGACAACATCAAGGGCGATGTAGCCCGCATCATGCTCTATGTCTATGTCCGTTGGGGTCAGCCCAATATTACGGAGGATGTCGCTTCTTCCGACCTGCCTGCCATGGACTCCGACGACGATGAGAACAACGGCAAGAAGGTCATGTATGATCTGGAAACCCTGTTGCAGTGGTGCGAGATCGACCCTGTTGACCAGTGGGAAATGACCAGAAACGATCGCTGCCAGGATGTGCAGGGCAATCGCAATGTGTTCATTGACTATCCCGAGCTGGCATGGCTTCTCTTTGAGGAAGAAATCCCCGGGGATATGGACACGCCCTCCGGCTACGCCAAAGAAGGCGCGCAGCCCGCTTTTGAAGTCACCGCGCTCAGCAGCAACGAGGATTGGGGCACTGTCTCCGTGAATAAGTATACCGTCACCGCCCATCCCAAGGAAGGCTACATGGCAGCGAATGCCACCGTCAGCCCTGAAGGCGCGGCAAAGATCACCAGAAACGGCAACAATTTCGTTCTGTCCAAGGTGACAGCCAATGTGACGGTTACCGTGGAATTTGCGGAAAGAGAAAAGAGTGTGATCTCTTACAGCGTTCCTGCCGGTGTCAGCGTATCCGGCACGACTTCCGGTTATGTTGGGGATGTTATTATCCTGCCCGATGTTACCGGCAGCCCCACCGCCAACGCCTATGACTACAGCTTTGAGGGCTGGGTGGCGTCTCCTGTGACCACCGCCGTGGAGGATATTGACACACTTTATGTGTATGCCGCCGGAGCGGAGTATACCATTTCCGCTTCCCAAGTGACCCTCTATGCCTTGTATTCCTACGAGGTAGAGGGAGAAGGCGATCCCAACACCTTTACTTTGGTAGAAACCGACCGGGACAACTGGGAAGGCTGTTATGTTATGACCGGCAACGGTTCTTCCGAGGAATTTGTCCATCTTGCCACCGGGAGCGGCGTTGGTTCCTCCAGCGCCGCCATTCCCATGAGCAGCACAGGTATCACCCAGTCCGGCAACACCTTAAAGACCGTATCCAATGACTATGTGATCTTCATCGAAAAGCTGGACGACGGCACTTATTCCATGAAGCTGCAGGGCGCGGCGCAGGATGTTTATCTCGCTTATTCCGGCTCCGGCAACTCCCTGACCACCTCCGGGGCACAGGATGCCTCTGCCAAGTGGAACATTAGCTACGCTGACGGAGAGATGGAGATCCGCAACACCAACACCACAAACCGTATTCTGCGCTTCAACCTCTCCGCGGAGCTGTTCCGCTGCTATACCAGTGGTCAGAAGCCTGTGAACCTCTATGCAGCCTCCGGCGCGGTGCAGAAATTCTATGTGACTCAGCTCTCTGAGGAAATTGTTTGTACCCACGCAAATACCGAGCGGCGAAATGTCAAGGAAGCTACTTGCACGGAAGATGGCTATACCGGCGATGTGGTCTGCACGGACTGCGGTGAAACAGTGGAAGCCGGCGAGGTCATTCCCGCTTACTGCCCCAGCGCTGCCTTTGTGGATCTGAAAACCACCTCCTGGTATCACGAGTATACCGACTATGTGATCGCCAACGGACTTATGAACGGCAGAAGCAGCACCCACTTTGACCCCAACGGAAAGCTCACCCGGGGGCAGCTTGTTACCATTTTGCACCGCATGGCAGGCTCTCCCGCTGTGGATGGGGAAAATCCCTTTGCGGATGTCCCCGAAGGGAAATATTACGCCCAGGCTGTTTTGTGGGCTGTGGAAAACGGCATTACCTCCGGCACATCTGCCACCAGCTTTGAGCCGGATGCACAGGTTACCCGGGTACAGATGGTCACCTTCCTGTATCGCTATGCCCAGTATGTGGGGGCGGATGTGTCCGGCGGGGAGGACTTTGACCTGAGCAGCTTTGCCGACGGCACAACCGTAAGCAGCTATGCCATAGATGCCATGAAGTGGGCTTGCAGCGAGGGCATCGTCAGCGGCATGGGCAACAACAAGCTGGAGCCCAAGGGTACTGCCAGCCGTGCCCAGTTCGCCAAGATGATCACCGTTCTTTGCGGTATTCTGGAGGATTGAGATAATAGAATAACCCCATATTCAGAATCGGGCGAAAGCCCGGTTCTGTTTTATTGTTGAGGGGAAATTTTGGTTTGGCGGGCTGTTTTGGATGCGCCAATGTAGGGCGGCTACCGTAAACAGAATTATAAATCGGAATTTGTGTCTTAAACCCATAACCAGAACGGCAGTAAATTCCACGAGGATAACAACGAAAATGACAATGACATAGAGAATGACAATGACAATGACAATGAGGAATCGTACCACGAATCGTACCACGAATCGTACCACGAATCGTACCACGAATCGTGAAAAGGGGGATCGGGACAATAAGGAGAAAAGGATCATGGGTTTTCTGTTTATAGGATATGCGCAGGATGCAACAAATCCTTTCCCGGTACAAACCCATGGCAGGAAACAGACCTGCGGCTTCGGTTTAAGAGCTTTCAAATTTTGGTTTGGCAGGCTGTTTGCCGATAAACCGGAATCTCTCTGTTTCCCAAATAATAATTTAATCTCCCTGCCAGCGAACGCCAAAATTATTCATTGTTTATTATTAGTTACTATCTATTATATATTTTCCCCCTTTCCCTTTTCTCAGAAATGGTATATAATAAGGGATACGGAACAAAAGCCGTATTAAGACCAAGTATTAGGATGTGTACCATGATTCATTTTACGGAAATTTTACCCGGTGTTCGTCTGCGCTGTGTGCGGACTGACCGGTTCAAAAGCTCCTGCGTGAGCCTGAGCCTGCTTCGCCCTCTTTGCCGGGAGGAAGCGGCAAAAAACGCCCTGCTTGCCAATGTGCTTATGCAGGGAACGGCGGTTCACCCGGACATGACAGCCCTTTCCATGGCTTTGGATGAGCTGTACGGCACCAGTTTGGGTCCTCTGTGCCGGAAAAACGGAGAAATTCAAACCATTGGCTTTTATATGAGCTGTTTGGATGACCGCTATGCCCTCCCCGGCGATAAGATCCTTGCCCCCGCTTTGGAAATACTGGGCGAGCTGCTGCTGAAACCTCTGGTTGTGGGCGGTGCGTTCCGGGAGGAAGTGGTGGCTCTGGAGAAGGAAAATTTGATCAACACCATTGAATCCGCCATTAACGACAAGCGGGTCTATGCCGATGCCCAAATGCTGAAGACTCTTTGCCGGAATGACTGCTACGGTGTACCCCGGCTGGGAGAGCGGGAGGATGTGGAAGCCATTACCCCGCAGAGCCTTTACGCCCACTATCAAACCATTCTGGAAACCTCCCAAATTGAGATCTTCTATGGGGGCAGCCGCCCGGAGGAAGAAGTGGCGCAGCTTTTGAAAGCGGTTTTGAAGGGTCTTCCCAGAGGAGAGCTGCGGCAGACCGGCTTTGCTCCCTTGCCCCGGTATGAAGGGGTTCAGTATCAAGAGGAGCGCATGGATGTGACTCAGGGCAAGCTCTCCATGGGCTTTACCACGGGAATCACCACCAGAGATCCCCAATATCCCGCCATGGTGGTATTTAACGCTATTTTTGGAGCGGATATGACCAGCAAGCTCTTTGTAAATGTGCGGGAAAAGCAGTCTTTGTGCTATTACATCAGCTCCTCTGCCATTTCCACCAAGGGCATCCTTACGGTATCCTGCGGCATTGAAACCAAGGATTACCAAAAGGCGGTGGACGAAATTCTGCGTCAGCTCTCCCTGTGTCAGGAAGGGCAAATCACGGAGGAAGAGCTGTCCGCGGCGAAGAAAGCCATCGCGTCCGGACTGCGGAGTGTGGATGACTCTCTGGGAGCAATGGAGGAGATCACCTCCTTCCATGTTCTGAGCAAGTTTGACATGGATCGGCAGGCTTATCTGGACAGCGTTCTCGCTGTGACCGCCGGGGAAGTGGCGGAAGTGGCAAAGAATGTGCGGTTGGATACCATTTTCTTCCTGAAGGGGGTGGAGGCATGAAGGAGATCTTTTATCCCAAGCTGGGAGAAACCCTGTACCGCAAGGTACTTCCCAACGGTCTGACCATCATGGTCGTCCCCAAAAGGGGTTTTACCAAAAAGTGCGCCTATTTTGCCACCAAATACGGCTCTATCCACACCAAATTCGCCATAGACGGCAAGAGCTTTGCTTCTCCCGATGGGGTCGCCCACTATTTGGAGCATAAAATGTTCGACCTTCCCGGCAGAGATGTGATGGCGGAGTTTGCCGCTTTGGGGGCAAATCCCAACGCCTTTACCACCTATTTCTGCACTGCCTACTATTTCACCTGCACGGAGCATTTTGATAAGGCTCTGGAGCTGCTTTTGACCTTCGTCTCCACGCCTTATTTTACGGAGGAATCCGTAGAAAAGGAGCGGGGCATCATCGCCCAAGAAATCCGGATGTACGAGGACAGTTCGGACAGCCGGGTCTATGAGGATCTTTTTGGAGCCATGTATCGCCACCATCCGGTAAGAGTTCCCATTGCGGGGAGCGTAGAATCCATTGGGGAGATCACCGCCCAAACCCTTTATGACTGCTATAAAGCCTTCTACCGCCCCTCCAACATGGTTTTGGCTGTGGTGGGAGATGTAGATCCGGCAGAAGTGGCGGCACTGGCAGAAACGCTTCTTCCCACAGAAAGACAGGAAGCGGCGATACCGGACTTTGGAGAACAGGAAGAAACGCACTGTCAAGGGCGGGATACGGCAAGAGCCATGGATGTGGCGATGCCTACCTTCCAGCTGGGCTTCAAATGTCCTGCCCCCGAGACAGGAGAGGAATGTGTTCGCCAACAAATGATCGGAGATTTGGCGGCAGAAGCACTCATGGGCGAATCCTCAGAGCTGTACCTGAAGCTGTACCGGCAGGGACTCATTGACGGCTCTTTCGCGGCGGGCTATGAGGATATGCCGGGGGTGGCACTGCTCTCCTGTGGGGGAGACAGCCGTGACCCGGAGGCAGTGCGAAAAGCCATTATTGAAGAAGCGTTCCGGGTGCGGGAGCAGGGCGTGGACGAAGGGCTGTTCCTGCGGCTGAAAAAGTCCGCTCTGGGTCGCCGCTACCGGGCATTGGACAGCTTCGACAGCTTGTGCTTCCGTCTGTGCGCCGCCCATTTTGATGAAGCGGATTATATGGAATTTCCCCGGCTTTATGAGGAAATTACCAAAGATCAGGTGGATGAATTTATCCGCCAACATATCACATGGGAAAACTGCGCTTTGGCAGTGGTTTATCCCAGAGAACAGGAGGACTTGCCATGCTGAGTATCGTATACCAAGAGATCTCCTTCCCCGGATTGGGGCTTTCCCTGAATCCTTCCAGAGGGATCGAGTTGGGAAGCCTTTCCATCCGCTGGTATGCCGTGATCATCGCGCTGGGGCTTTTGCTTGCGGTTGTCTATGGCTGCAAGAGAAGCAAGCAGTTTGGACTTACGGAAGATAACATTCTGGACGGGGTTCTGTGCATTACCCCCTTTGCCATTATCTTCGCCCGGATGTATTACTGCGTTTTTAAGTGGGAAGAAATCTACTCCCACAATCCCATTTCCTGCCTGTATATCTGGGAGGGTGGGCTTGCTATTTACGGCGGCATCATCGGCGCGGCACTGGGTATTTTAATATTCTGCCGTGTGAAAAAAATCAAGACCGGAGCGGTGCTGGATGTGGTTGCTTTGGGCTTTCTCATTGGGCAGTCCATGGGTCGCTGGGGAAATTTCATAAACCGGGAAGCCTTCGGGGGCGAGACGGCGTTTTTCCTCCGCATGGGGCTGACCGACCTTTACGGAAATACCATCTATGTCCACCCCACCTTCCTGTATGAATCCTTATGGAATGCCGTGGGCTTTGTGCTGCTTCATTTTATGTCTAAGCGGAGAAAATACGACGGACAGACTGCCCTGCAATATGTGGCGTGGTACGGAGCGGGGCGTGCCCTCATTGAAGGAATGCGCACCGACAGTCTGTACATTCCCGGAACCGCGCTGCGGGTCAGTCAGGTTTTGTCTCTGGCAGCTCTGGCAGCGGCACTGGTCATCCTTGTGCTTCTGCGTTTCCGTCAGCACGACCCGGAAAAGCTCTTTGTGAATCAGATTGCCGCCAAAGAAGCTGCCGAAGCCGCCGCCAAAGAAGCGGAAGAAGCAAGAAAAGCGGAAGAAGCCGGGGCGTGTATGCCGGAGGATGAAACGCAGGAAGCCCCCGCCAGGGAAGAAAAGAAGGAGCAGGAAGCCCCCGAAGAAGTCCCGGAGCGGAAGTCTCTGTGGAGTCGCTTTCAAAACTGGCTGAGAACCTAACGGCAAGCTTTCTGTCCAAATAACATACGAATAAATTGCAATAAAGGAGCATGAATATATGTCCGGTTTCGATGATTTTATGAGCAAGGCGGAAGCTGCCGCAAAAACCGCTGCCGGAGCCGCCCGCCGGGGAGCGGAGCAGGCAAAGCTGGCGATTCAGATCGCCGCGGAAGAGGATAAGCTAAAGACTGCCTACGCCCAGTTGGGCAAGCTGACCTACGATGCCATCCGTGCAGGCGCGGACCCCGATGATGCTGCCCTGGAGCAGAAAATGGAGACTATCCGCAAGCATCTGGAAGCCATCCGGGAGCTTCGCCGCAGGAAGGAAAGCTACGCGTCTCAGGATGCCGCCCGCCCCGCCTCCAAACCGGATGCCCGGGAGGAAGATTTTGTAGAGATCGTGCAGGCTTGATCCATAAGAGCAAACACCCTCAGAGCTTTGACCTTTTGTCATGCTTTGAGGGTGTTTTGACTTTTCAGAAGAAAAAGAGTGCCGCTTTTGACGGCACTCCAAAGGGATCGGGGGAATTTACTTTTCAACGATCTCCAGAACCTCCATGGGGCAGACCTTGGCGCAGATACCGCAGGCGATGCACTTGCTGGCATTGGCACCGGAGACAGCGGGGGAAACTATGACCTTAAAGGGGCAGACCTCCACACACTTGCCGCAGGCGGTGCACAGCTTCTTGTTGATCATGTATACACCGGTCTTGGGGTTCTGGGTGATGGCTCCGGCTTCGCAGACCTTGGCGCACTTGCCGCACTGGATACAGACCATGGGCTTGGGGGCACCGTTCTTCTCTACGATCTGGATGCAGGACTTGTCCTCATGAAATTCCTTATAGAACGCCTGGGAGCAGGCACGAACACATTCCAGACAGGCCATACAGGTGGAACCCTTTTTTACAGTGAGCTTCTTCATGGCTTAATCTCCTTTG
>JAZNYB010000039.1:0-2880 GCA_045594185.1 Faecousia sp.
TATACTGAAAATGACTTATTATTGAAACGAGGGGGCAGGTATCTATGGGAGAGCCGATCCGGGTGCTGCATATCGTGACCTATATGGGGCGGGGCGGGCTGGAAACCATGCTTATGAATTACTATCGGCAAATTGACCGCAGCCGGGTACAGTTTGATTTTTTGGCACACCGGGACTTTGAAGCGGATTACGACGGAGAAATTCTGGCTCTGGGTGGTCGCATCTATCGGCTGCCCCAGCTAAATCCCTTCTCCCCCGGATACTTAAAGGCACTGGACAGCTTTTTTGCCCAGCATAAGGAGTACAAAATCGTCCACAGCCATCTGGACTGCATGGCGGGGATTCCTCTGAAATACGCCAAAAAGCATGGTGTTCCTGTGCGCATTGCCCACGCTCATAACAGCAACCAAACTAAGGATAAGAAATATCTTTTGAAGCTGCTGTTCAAACGAAGTATTCCCCGAAACGCTTCTCAGCTTTTTGCTTGCTCGCAGATGGCGGGAGAATGGATGTTTAACAGAGCAACCTTCCGTGTTATGAACAACGCCATTGATGCAAAGGCATATACCTTTGACCCCACAGTCAGAATGCAGGTATATAAAGAGCTAGGAATCAATCCGGATTCCTTGCTGGTTGGTCATGTGGGTCGCTTTGAGCCCCAGAAAAACCATCAATTTCTTTTAAGGATCTTTGCCGCTTTGCCGCAAAACGCCCGTCTTCTTTTGGTTGGAGACGGCACACTGCGACAGCAGACAGAGGCTCAAGCTAAAGAATTGGGCATCCAAGACCGGGTGATCTTTGCAGGCGTGCGGAAGGACATTCCCCGGCTGCTGCAAGCCATGGATGTATTTTTGTTCCCCTCTAATTACGAGGGGCTGCCGGTGTCCATTATAGAAGCGCAGGCTGCGGGGCTGCCCTGTCTGATTTCCGATAAAGTTCCTCTGGAGTGCAAAAAGACAGACTTGGTAGAGCAGATCGCTCTGGCGGAAAGCCCGGAGCATTGGGCTGCGCGGGTTTTGGAGGCGGCTAAGCTGCCCAGAGCTGACCGATATGAGGATATCAAAAAAGCTGGCTTTGACATCGCTGCCAATGCACAGTGGTTACAGGAATTTTATGAAAATGAGGGATAATATGGCTACCCTTACGATTTTTACTCCGGCTTATAACCGGGCGCACACCCTCCCCCGCGCATATGAGTCCCTTTTGTCCCAAGACTGCAAGGACTTTGTCTGGCTCATTGTGGATGACGGCTCCTCTGATGACACCGCCAAACTGGTGAAGGGCTGGCAAAAGCGGGACAACGGCTTTGAGATCCGCTACATATACAAGGAAAACGGCGGTATGCACACTGCCCACAACACAGCCTACGAAAACATAGATACAGAACTGAATGTATGTATCGACTCCGATGACTGCCTGGCGCCCGGTGCAGTGGAAAAAATCCTTGCAAAGTGGGAGCAGGTTCGGAATCGGGGCTATGCTGGGATCATTGCATTGGATTCGGATATGCACGGCAGTCTGATCGGCACAGGCTTTCCGGAAGGGTTGACAGAAACCACCCTCGTGGGCTACTACGCCGCCGGGGGAAGCGGTGACAAAAAGCTGATTTATCGCACAGATATCATTAAAAAGTATCCCCCTTACCCAGTGTTTGAGGGGGAGAAGTATGTTGCTCTTGCCTACAAATACCGGCTTATCGACCAGGATTATAAGCTGGCGGTGCTGGACGAAGTGGTCTGCAATGTGGAATATCAGGCGGACGGCCACTCTACCGGAATGTGGAAGGAATATGTCCGCAGTCCCAGAGGCTTTGCTTTTTGGAGAAAAACTTGTATGCAGTATCCGGAGTCGAAGAAGCGGCTGCTGGTGGACTGCGTGCATTATGTGGCGGAGAGCTTGATTGCGGGAAATAGGCGGTTTATTCAGGAGTCGCCCAAAAAATTACTCACTGTGTTTTGTATTCTTCCGGGGGCTGTATTGGCTGCGATGATAAAAAAGAAAGCCGGAACCAAATGAGGGATTGCTTGTGAAGAAAATACTATTCCTGATCCATGACCTGGGGCCCGGTGGGGCAGAAAAAGTCCTTCTCAACCTGGTCAACAATATGGATCCCAAACAATTTGATATTACAGTCATGAGCCTTTTTGATGTGGGTGTGAACCGGCAGTTTTTAGCTCCCCACATTACCTATAAAGCCTGCTTCAAGCGGATGCTCCCCGGCAACTCCCATATGATGAAGCTCCTTTCACCAAAAGCTCTGCACAAGTGGCTCATTCAGGAACACTACGATATTGAGGTCGCCTATCTGGAAGGCCCCTGCGCCCGGATCATTTCCGGCTGCCCCCATTCCGACACCAAAAAGGTTGCGTGGATCCACATTGAGCAGCACACAAAAAAGCGGGCAGCAGGCTCTTTCCGCTCCTATAAAGAAGCAATGAACTCCTATAATTCCTTTGACCGCATTGTCTGTGTCTCCAAAACCGTACGGGAGGATTTTCTGTCTGTGATACCCGCTCCTGTGCAGGCAGATGTACTATATAACACCAACGAAACCCGGAAAATCCTCACCATGGCGGCAGAACCGGTGGAAGCGGGTCTGTTTCCGAAGGAACAGATCAAGTTGGTAGGTGTGGGCAAGCTCCTGAAAAACAAGGGCTTCCACCGCCTGATTCCCATGGTTTGCCGCCTTCGTGAGGAGGGATTCCCTGTTCATCTGTACATTCTGGGCGTTGGGCCCATGAAAGAGGAGCTGGAAAAGCTGTCTGCCGGGCATGGTGTTCAGGATGCAGTGACCCTGTTAGGCTACCAGACCAACCCCTACAAATATGTAGCCGCCTGCGATCTGTTTGTCTGCGCCAGCTATGCCGAGGGCTTCTCCAC
>JAZNYB010000040.1:0-3891 GCA_045594185.1 Faecousia sp.
ATCCTGGATGAAAACGGCATCATCGTAGCGAGCTTCCTCTCCTCTGTGGAATACGAGGAATTAAAGGAAGTCGTAGAGCATCAACTAAATAATTGAGCAAATCCCTCCGCTCTTTTAGCGGAGGGATTTTTGTAGCAAAAAGCACCCACGGAACAAGTCCGTGGGTGCCATTTTATTGGAAATCAGAAATTAGAATTCCTTCTTCTTGATAACCCGCGCGACAGTGCTCATAGCGGAGACCAGCAGAGCAGCAGCGGGAGCCACAATGCTCAGATCGCCGGTGGGAGGATTGTCGGAGAATGCCAGAACAACGGAAGCAGCGGTGGAGCCGGTGTTGCCGATCACCAGGGAGATGGTGGGATTCTTAGCATCCAGAGTCAGCTTAATAACGCCGTCCTTAGCCTCGGTCTTAACGCCGTCAACGATGACGTAAGCGTCCTTGCCCTGTACGGACAGGACAGCACCGGACAGCTTGCTGTTCAGCAGGTAGTGGACCTCAGCACCAGCCTCGACCTTGCCGCCAATACCCTGCTCGGTGGTGACAGAGATGGGGTTACCGGCGGTACCAGCGGCATAGTTGATGCCAGCAGTGTAAGCGGCAGCCTCAGTGCCCTTGTTGGCCACGATCAGTGCATTGACGGGGGTGCCGGTCAGCTCAGCGGTGAACACACCGTTGACAGCGGTCAGCTCCTTGCCGTTCAGGGTAACCACAGTGTTGGCATCGCCGTTGATGGTCACGATCTGGCCGTTCAGCTTGCCGTTGATGGCATAGTATGCAGTGGCACCTGCGCCCAGCTCGATGCCGGACAGCTCGGTTGCATTGTTGATCACGATGGGGTTAGCAGGCAGGAAGCTAGCCTTGAAGGTAACATCTGCAGGCAGGTGCTGCCAAGCTTCATCATCATAGGCAATGGACAGGTAAACGGTGACAACATCACCCTTAGCAACATCGACAGAGTTGCCGTCAACCAAGGGGATCTCATAGTCGGGATCGTTATTTGCCTTCTCCATGTCCAGATTCAGATACATGTACAGCTCAGCAACAGGCTCAGCACCCTCATAGTAGGATTCAGCAGCATCCTCGGGCATAACAGCCTTCAAGTCTGCCAGAGTCAGGGTGCCGTCCTCCTTTGCGGTCCAGGTGTAGAAGTAGTACATGTTGTAGTAATAACCGTAGTCCGCATCAAAGGAGATCTTGTTCTCGCCGAGAACCAGATCGGCAGGATTGTTGATATAGCCCTCAAGCAGGTCAACATTCACAACAAAACGCTTCGCAGCATCACTAATGTTTGCAATGCCGATGGGGAACCAGCTGTAGTCATAAGCGAGATTCACAGTCAGGACCTGATCATTGTCATCATGGTCATTGGCGGCAGTATAGAACTCACCAGCGTACTTGATCACAACATCGGGATCTGCAATAGAAATCTGCGCGCCCATATCATTGTACAGGCCCAATTCATAGTAGTAGTACTCCAGATCATAGTATTCCTCGCCCTCCAGCTTGCTGGCAGGAATGGAAACGGTCTGGAAGAAGTCGGGGGTCTCCATGATCTCAACATACTTGGGCTGCAGTTCGGAGAAGACTTCAGGATACTCATAGGTCAGATTGAACTTAACAGCAGCAGCACCAACCAGTTCACCGGTAGTCTTGTCATACTGACCGGCACTGACACACAGCGCATAATAGCCGCCGTAGGGGAAACCGACGGTTGCAGAAGTCTCATCGGGCTCAGCGGAAGTCACATCGGCGTAGCCGTACTCGGTGTTCAGAGAAATGCTCCACTTGAGCTCGGCATCAGCAACAGCCTGGCCGGGGAGAACCACAGCTTCCACATCGCTGATGGTCATGTAATAGGAATTGTAATTCGTAGTCAGACCGTAATAGTACTCACCATTGTAAACCTCATCAGCGGGAGGAACAACAGCAAACTCAAACTTATTCCAGTCAATCTGGGTGATCTGGCTGTTAGCATTGCCGGGATACCAGAGTTCGTCAATGATGACATCGTCCTTCGTGTTGTAAGTACCGACCTTGGGCTCCTCGATCACAACCGTGAACACATCGCCGGCTGCACCGAAAAGATTAAAGCCATAACCATTAAACATCTCCAGGGTGAACTCTACAAAGCCACCGGGGTTGGGGCCCATCTGCATGGGGCTGCCATACTGAACTGCGAAGTTGTAACCGGCAGAGGATGTAACCTTAACATTGCATCCAGAAGGGCCACCAGGGCCAAAGTTACCGTACTGCATATATACGGAGTCACAGCCGGCAGGCAGGGTCACCGTATAGGTACCGGGAGCATAATAGCTGCAGATCCAGCCATCGGTGCTGTTGCCGGTAACTTCCAGCGGTGTGGCATTATTAGCAAAAGCCACGGTTGCCAGACCCAGTACCAGAGCCAGTACCATGATCAGGCTTACTAATTTTTTCATAGTGTTTACCTCCCAAATTTTTTGCATTTTCATGCTTTAAAAACCCTTTTGCATATGTAAGGGATTTTTACGGTTTTCGTATCCCTCAGCCTGCAGCTTTCAGGATGATGGTCAACTCATAGGAGCCGCCCGCGAAATAGAATTCCGTCTCCTCGCCTGTCAGAGCATATCCGGCGGGCATCATGGTAAAGGAAACTTTGTAGTCTGCCTCCGGAAGCGCCATAGAAGCAACACCGTTTTCGTCCAGTATGCAGGGCATGCAGGAATCCAAACAAAACTGGATCATACCGCCAGTGATACCGTTTCCATTCTCATCCACGACCCGAACAGTATAGGTTACTTTGCCGTCATCTGCCGGCTTGGAAACAGAGGAGCTGGGGTTGGTAGTCGTACCGTCCGGTGCGGTATCGTCATTGCCCGCAGTGTCCTGTCCGCAGGCGCACAGTGTAAACACCATGCAGCAAGCCATGACCGCCGCAAGCAAAATTTTCAGCGTCTTCATCTTCGTCCTCCACAAGTCCACTTCCCTCTTCCGCGCCGCGAAAGAGGGAAATGTTTGAATTATTTCTTATATTGTAGCACCATTATCCAAAGCTTGCAATACTTTTTCGGGAAAATATTTCAAAATTGTGAATATTTTCTCATTAGTAGCAGCACGCATACATCCATGCAGTATCCGGGTTCAGATTGGGCTCCATACTGTACAGATAGCCATTCCGGGAAGCATCCCACCAGCACTGGCCCTGACCGAACATCTGGAAAATGTAAGCCAGATCGTCCGTAAGCGGGTACAGGCCGGTAGCTGCGTCCATGCAGTCCACATAGGATCCCACCAGGGCAGTATAATCTTCTTTTAATTTGTCATTTCCGTCACTGTCTTTGATCTCCACGCGAATCACAGGGCGATCCGATTCCAGAATCTCCTGCATGGAAAGATTATACGGCGCAGTCTTACTCAGATTTACATAGACCTGCTTACCATTTAGGTAATAGTATCCATTTTCCTGCGTCAGTGTAATGCTTTCAGTAATATCCACATAGGTCAGTGCGGAAGCATCGCCGGTAAAGGAAAACGCTTGGGGAACCGTGGTGCCGTTATAGGTTGTGTAACTCAATTCAATAGGAGCATCACCGATTCGGGTAACCGTCAATGTGCAGGTGCCCGCACTCTTGTCTGCCGCGTAAATACCGATCACATACTGGGTCGTTTCTCTGGTGTCGTCGCCCATGTTAGAAGCTTTGACCACTATTTCAAAATAACCGGCACTGGCATCCACCGTAGAGGTTGTCAGCGGATATGCAGGGCCGCCGTATGAGCCAAGCACCACCGCTGTACTTCCGGTAGCACTAATCTTATAAATGCCGGAACGGGTGGGTGTAAAGATGAAGTAAGTCATGGTATCTGCCTGCATTGCTGCGTTCACAGAACCCTCACCGATGCCATAATAGTCA
>JAZNYB010000041.1:0-4734 GCA_045594185.1 Faecousia sp.
ATACAAGGGTGCGTAATGATTCTCAAAGCTGATGCTTTTTTGCGTTAAGGCATAAAGATTGGGCATATACTCCGGGGTGACAAAGGCGGAATCCACCGATTCCATCATCACCATAATGAGATTTTTCCCCTCCAGCGCGCCAGCATACCCGCTAAGCTCCGTTCCCGTCCGGTTCTCGTGCCACTGCTCCAGCTCCCGCAATGCGTTTTCCCGGTTTTCATCGGGCAGCAATCCGGAAATGGTAACGGATGCGTTGCGGAAGGTATAGTGGTACAACCCGGTAAGGTGCAAGCTCCCGTTGGCGTTGGAAAACTCCGTATATATGAGCTTTTCCCTGTTCTCATCTGTTGCCTTGAGAGCCACACTCCAAGTCATGACGCCTTCCGTAGGTTGATACAAAGAATTGTGCATTGCGATGAGCAAAACCACGCCCCCGATCAGGGGAAGCAGCCGGGGCAATCGCCGGAGTAGACCCTTTTCCGGCAAAAGCCATGCAGACACAAGAGAGCCGGGGATGCTGAGAGCCACACAAAGAACCAAGGCTTTGCGTACCTTCAGGTATTTCAGGCTGAAAAACCGGGCTCCGTCTCCGGCGTAATTAAAATCACTGAAGGAGAAGAAATTGCCGAACATATTGTACATTACCCCATGGACGAGGGTCAAAAGGGCAAACAGGCTGACCGTAGTGATGATGAAAATTTTGCCGCCCTTTCTCCCCAGCAGACCGGCAACGGCGGTTAAACATCCCGCCCAGCCCAGAGTAAACAGCAGGGGCTTCCAATCCTGCCAGGAAGGTGCCCCAATCTGATACAAAAATCGGAACGCCACATCCAGACAGACCAAAATGAGAAAATACAAAGGCAGAGCAAGCCATCCGAAGTTCTTTTTCAGTTGCGTATGTTTTTTCATGGTTCAAGATCCTTTTTCTTTGTTCCCCCCGGTCGTTTTATCTGTTTCCGGGGCAGGGTGTTTTTTACATTATAATTGGAGAGGGAGTATTTGTCAACTTTGGGATAATGCTCTGTTTTTTTGCGCAAAAAAAGAACCCGACCGCTTCCGGTCGAGTCCTGATGTGTTCTCATTCTGTAACCGCAGGCTCTGTGGTTTCTTCCACAGAAGTCTGGGGTAGTTTCTCCTCCGTCTGCAAAGGCTTCGCCATGGCATTTGCCCGCAGGAACAGAGAAAACAACTCCCACCAGCTCATGCGTTCCACGGCATCTGCCGCCACCAGAGGAACCTGCGCCAGAATTTGCCCCCCGGATTCCAAAGTAAGCTGCCCCAAAACCTGCCCCTTTTCCACCGGTGCTTCCACGGAGGGTGTCAGCTCCACCGTACGGGTCACCCCTTGCCGCAGTGCCTTGTCGATCAAAAGCTGTCCCCCGGTCTGAGGTTGGACTTCCACGCTTTCCCCCTTCCCCAGCACCACAGGTACAGGCGCAAGTTCTCCTTCTGCCACGGAAACAAGGGCATAGTTGGCAAAGCCGTAGTCCAAAAGAGCCTTAGCCGACTGAAAACGGGCGTTGGAGGAGGGGCAGTGCAGAACCACCGCGATAAGCTCCATCCCCTCCCGTTGGGCACTGGCAGAAAGGCAATGCCCCGCTGAGGAGGTGTAGCCGGTTTTTAAGCCGGTTGTTCCTTCATAGAAGCGCACCAGTTTGTTTGTATTGGAAAGTCCGAAAGCACCGTTTCGAACCGTATCCATCCAGATGGTAGTGAACTTCTTGATATCCGGGTGGTTTTTCAGTAGCTCCCGGGACATAAGGGCAATGTCGTAAGCTGTTGTCAAATGCTCCGAGGCGTTTTCTCCGTCATCCAGTCCGGTGCAGTTGACAAAATGGGTGTCCTCCATACCCAGTTCCTTTGCCCGGTTGTTCATCTGCTCCACAAAGCCCGCTTCGCTTCCCGCCAAAAATTCAGCCATAGCGCAGGCGCAGTCGTTGGCAGTGGAAACCGTAATGGATTTGACCATTTCCTCCACGGACATGGTTTCCCCCACCTTCAGGTACACCTGACTGCCACCCTTGGCGGCGGCGGTTTCGGAGGCGGTGACGGTGTCCGTCCAGCGGATTTTTCCGGAGTCGATGGCTTCCATAATAAGAAGGAGTGTCATAATTTTGGTCACACTGGCAGGTGCAAGCCTTTCTTTCGGGTTGGATTCATACAAAACCTTCCCGGTTTCTACATCCATGAGGATGGCAGAAGGGGCTTCCAAATTCAAATCCACTGCGTGCGCTGCGGGGAGTAGTCCCAAAACCATCAACCCAACCAATAATATGCAAATCAGTTTTCTTCCCATGTCCATTCCTCCCTTTCTTTGTAGGAGGATATGAGGAAGGTGGACGAGATATGCGCTGAAAACGCAATCTCAGATAATGTGTGTTGGGAAATCTTGTGATGCAGTTATGATGCAACTATGATATAATATATCCGTAGTACACTCGGAGGTAGAATATATGATTCGTATTCTGATTGTTGAGGACGAGATTCCAATTTCAGATCTGCTGAAGATATCCCTTTCTGGGGAGGGGTATACCTGTACCTGTGCGTATGATGGTCTGAGCGCGTCGGAAATCCTTGCAAAGGAAGGATTCGACCTTGTTTTGCTGGATGTGATGCTTCCGGGAATCGACGGATTCGAGCTGATGGAATACATACATTCCATGGATACCCCGGTCATTTTCATTACCGCCAAAAGCGCGGTATCTGATCGGGTTCGGGGACTAAAGCTGGGCGCGGAGGATTATATCATCAAACCCTTTGAGATTCTGGAGCTGTTGGCTCGGGTGGAGGGCGTACTCCGCAGACATGGTAAGCTGGATGACAACATTCGCATGGGCGGACTGACCATCAATGCAAAGTCCATGGTAGTTCTCCGGGATGGGGTGGAAATTGCCCTGACGAAAAAGGAATACGATATTCTGCTCCTGTTCGCCCGGAATCCGGGAATCGTGCTGTACAAAGAGCAGATCTATGAGCGGGTCTGGGGCGACGACTACCCGGACAGCACCCGTACTGTGGAGCTTCATATCCAGCGGATGAAGAAAAAAGTGGGTTGGCAGGATATGATCAAGCCTGTGTTTGCCCTGGGATATCGACTGGAGGTGTCGCCGTGAGCTACCGTCTGAAGCTGGCTGTGACCATGATCCTTGTGATTGCGGTTTCCTTTGGCATTGGCGGCGGAGTGCTGATCGCGGCATCCTTTGAAGCAAGTCTTGACGAGCAGATCACCGCCGCATTGGATGACCATGAAAATCTGCGGGAACGAATCTGGCTGATGTGCTCCATTGCAGGTGCTGACGGGGCTTCCTTATCACAGATAGAATTAGGACGGATGCAGGGTCTTTCCATCCGTGCAGAGGATGGCACTATCCTGCTGGACATTGCGGCCGATTGCCTGTATACAGCGGTGTTACCTGTGCCGGAGCTGGATCAGTGTGTGTATGTCCAACAGACGGATTCACTCTTCGGATATGGTCTTTTGATCCGCAGCATACTTTTCTGGGAAGGTAATACCTTCGATATCATTGCCCGATATGACCTGTCTGCCTGCTTTGATACACGCCGCATCCAGACAGAACTGTTTCATCAGATATACGCCGTTGTGATCGGCATTGGTATTCTGACCGCGCTGATCATTTCCTGGGGCATGACACGGAAGCTGAAACGGCTCTCCAATACTGCCAGAGCAATTCAGCAGGGCGATCTTACTGCACGATCGGGAGTTCCGGGGCAGGATGAATTTGGTCTGCTGTCACAGGATTTCGATGCCATGGCTGACAGTCTGCACGCAAGCATAAATCGTATCCAATCGGAAATGGCTCGTCAGGAGACCTTTATGGGCGCCTTTGCACATGAACTAAAAACTCCCATGACTGCCATCATCGGATACGGTGATCTGCTCCGGCGGGATAATCTTCGTGAGGAAACACGCCTGATGGCTGCCGGGTATATTGTGTCGGAAGGAAAACGCTTAGAGCGGCTGTCTCATAAATTACTGGATCTGCTTCTGCTCAAAAACGAAGAAATTCAAATGACGGAGCAATCGCTGCCTGATCTGATCGCGGATATGCAAACCATGATTGCGCCTCTGATGGCAAAACGGGAAATTGATTTCCGTTACCGCTGTGATTCGGGCACTGTATTTTTGGAACCGGATCTGATCCGTGCCCTTTTGTACAACCTTCTGGACAATGCCATAAAAGCCATTGAGACACATGGTGTCATCACCTTATCCGCCGAATGCTCTGGCAGAGTTTGCCGCTTTGTGGTCTCAGACAACGGCAGGGGAATGGTCCTGAAGGATCTGGAAAACATTACGGAAGCCTTTTACCGTGCAGACAAGGCTCGTTCCCGGAAGCAGGGTGGAGCGGGCTTGGGACTGGCGCTGTGTAAACAGATCATCCGCCTCCACAAAGGTGAGCTTCATTTTTCCAGCAGTCCCGGCAATGGCACGATGGTAACCGTTACAATTCCGACAGGGAGGGAAGCAGAATGAAACGGTGGAAAGAGAGCATTGCGTTGGTTCTGACCGCCTCTGCGATCCTGCTGTGCGGACAGTTCCCGGGGCTGCTTGCACAAGAGGCACAGGAAAATACCCCCAGGTATCGGGAAATCAGTCAAATTACTTATGACTTGTCCGCGGCGCAAGAGGAGCTGTCCTATGAGAAAAAGCTGCTTCTGGTGGGCAAGTATTGGCTGGACAGTCAGGAATCGGATTCTTTTGTCCTGACACCG
>JAZNYB010000042.1:0-3666 GCA_045594185.1 Faecousia sp.
TAAAACGCATAGCATGGCAAAAATTCTGTCAATTTCAGGTGATTGGAAAGTGCATACCGACGAGCACTGCTATCGATCCCTCTTGCGCCTCCTGATACCACCTCTGTGATGGCGAAATCATCAGGCAAGTATTCCTCCAGATTTTCAATTTGCAGATTCCGCGGGCCAACAATAGCCACCTTCATAAATCTTCCTCCTCGAAGAATTGTATATTTATTATAAGTATACTACTCACATTGCAGCACAAAATAATCTTAAAATATACTTATAATCTGATTATTTTAGCGGTGAATTATGAGGAACAAAGAGAATAAGCATCTGGGCATTGAAGTCCCCCCCTGATCTGCACCACAAGCTGCATTATATTGCAAAGTACGAAGGCCGCTCCGCCAATGGGCAGATCCTTTACCTGATCCGAAAATGTATTCGGGAATTTGAAGCGGCAGAGGGAGAAATCGTAACCGAAATCCCATCCAAAGACCCAAAATAAACCAGACCTCCGGGGCAGTGATCCTTTCCCGGAGGTCTTATCTGTTATTTTCAGATCTCTCTGTTTTTCTTTGCCAGCTCCAAAACCGCACCCATGGAGTCTACGATTTTTTGGTAGCACTCCCTTTTGTGGGGTCTTAAACAGTGGGAGCAGTCCTTGATGCCGTTTTCCAGATACTTGAAATTGCCGCCGCATTTGTCTCCCAAGGCATACAGAGGGCAATAGCAGAACAGACAGCTAAAAGTCTCTTTGTCCGCCCCCTCGTGGCAAGGGAAATAGGGGCAATCCTTATTTTGAAAAAAATCGTAGCTCATTGTTTTCTTGCGGCCTCCAAACCCGCCCGGTACGCCCGCAGATTCAGCTCTAAAAACTTCGGCGGCACTGTATCGGCAATCACAGCTTCCCAGTCAATGTTATCCAACTCCAGCACATGGGTCAATGCGCCAAACAGAACGATATTCATGCACTTGGCATTCCCCAGCTCCTGCGCGATATCCCCAGCCTTGACAGAGGATGTACGGAAAGCCTCCCGCATGGCTTCCAGACAGCCCTGAGGATAATCATAGGCACCGGAAGCAATGGTGGCAGAGGGAATTTCATAGTCGTTTATAATAGCAATGCCCTCGGGCTTTAGGATGTCGGCGTAGCGAACAGCTTCCATTTTTTCAAAGGCTACCATGTAATCCGCTTCGCCCTGACCGATGAGAGGGGAATAGACCTTCCTGCCCCAGCGAACCTGCGTGGATACAGACCCACCACGCTGGCTCATGCCGTGAACCTCGGACATTTTTACATCGTAGCCCGCCCGCATCAAACCGTTTACCAGCACCTTGGCAGTGAGGATCGCTCCCTGACCGCCAACACCAACCAAAATAATACTCTTTACATCACTCATGGTCTTACCCCTTTCTGGAAATGGCATCCACAGGACAAACCTGTGCGCAAACGGTGCAGCCTACACAGAGGGTGGTGTCGATCATGCTCTTGCCATCTTTCATGCAAACGGCAGGACAACCCACCTTCAGGCACTTCTTGCAGCCGATGCATCTGTCCCTGTCCACTTCACAAAGACCGATGTTATGCTTGATTCTCTTAATGAGAAGACAGGGACGGCGAACCACCATAGCGGCGTGACCTTCAAAGGAAATCGCCTCCTGTACAGCAGCCTCCATAGCCCTCAGATCCTGCGGGTCAACGATGATGACTTTTTTATAGCCCAGAGCGGCAAGCACATCCTCGATCACGATGCGCTCCGCGATCTCTCCCTGCAAGGTCTGTCCGGTGCCTGGGTTGTCCTGATGCCCGGTCATGCCGGTAATGGAGTTATCCAGCACCACGGGAATCACATTCAGGTCGTTATAAATGATCTCCGCTGCCCCGGTCATACCGGAATGGAAGAAGGTGGAGTCACCCACAACGCCGAAGAATTTCTTGCTCTTGTCTCCGCAGACCTCCAACGCCTTGCTGATGCCGGCAGCCACGGTAAAGCCGCCACCCATGCACACAACGGAGTCCAGGGCGTTCAGAGGAGCGGCACAGCCCAAAGTATAACAGCCGATGTCGCCGCCCACAACAAAATCCTTATGCTTGGACATGGTATAGAAGAATCCTCTGTGGGGGCAGCCTGGGCAAAGAACAGGGGGACGGGGAACTGCCTGTACAGGAAGGGTCTTGATTTCCGGCTTTTGACCGAAGATACGCTCCCGAAGGAGCTGGGGATTCAGCTCATACAAAACCCCGGTCAGCTCTTTTCCGATGCAGTGGATTCCGGCGGCCCTGATCTGCCGCTCCATAATGGGTTCCAGCTCCTCGATCACATACAGTGTTTCCACTCCGGCGGCAAATTCCCGGATCAGATCCATGGGCAGGGGGTTGGTCAGACCCAGCTTTAAGAAAGAGGCATCCTCCGGGAATGCTTCTTTGGCATATTGATAGGAAATGCCGGCAGTTATAACGCCGATCTTTGTGCCGTTTTTCTCCACCTTATTTAAGGGAGAGGTGTTGCCCATGATCTGGATCTGTGCCAGCTTTTTCTCCAGCGCGGGATGGTTCAAATAGGCGTTGGCAGGGGTGCAGACATGAGCGGGGATGTTTCTTTTATAGGGAACATAGGGTCGTTCCACCCGGTCAGAAAACTCTACCAAACTCTTGGAATGGCAGACCCGGGTGGTCATGCGGTACAAAACCGGGATGTGGTAAGCAGAAGAAATTTCAAAGGCCGCCTTCATAAAATCGATACATTCCTGAGAGTCCGCAGGCTCTACCATGGGCATTTTTGCAGCCAGAGCATAATAGCGGTTATCCTGCTCGTTCTGAGAGGAGTGCATGGAAGGATCGTCGGCGGTGACAATGACCATGCCCTCATCCACGCCGTTATAGGCAGCGGTGAAAATGGGGTCTGCGGCCACATTCACGCCAACATGCTTCATGGCGGTGAGGCTCCTTGCTCCACCCATGGCGGCACCCACTGCCACTTCTGCGGCAACTTTTTCATTAGGAGCCCATTCACAGTAAAGACTGTCTTTGTACTGGGGAAGGTTCTCGAAGATCTCGGTGCTGGGAGTGCCGGGGTATGCCGAGCAGACCTTTACGCCTGCTTCATAGGCACCACGGGCTGCGGCTTCGTTGCCGGTTAGCAGATGCTTCATGAAATGGCCACCTTTCAAAAATATAATATTGCTTAATCCTTTATGGTAATGCTTGTTGCAGAGTTCACATGTATGGTTTTATGGGTTTCAATCAGGTCGCTCCCGGTGTGTCATTTGGTTTTGGATCAGATTATAGACTCGGGGGGCATCAGCAATCAGCCGGAATCCCGGACGGTTGGTGTCCACAACGGTTCTGCCCCGTCTCACCTGATAGGTTTGCGGCGCAAGGAAAATGCTGCCCAGATCCCCTTTTTCCAGGACAAGCTCTAAGGCAGGTACTTGATCATAGGACAAGGATGTGACCTTTTTCGGTTCTACAATAATGATTCTCTGGTTGGTGATACCGTAATAAGTATTTTTTCTGACATGAGCATCATGGAAAAAACGCCCGAATATGAGATAAAGACCTATGGCAACAAAGGGAATCCCAAACAGGCAAAAGAAGAAGGGCGCTCCGCTGGTAATAACGGAAACTTCCCAAAAAATGGCAAAGCCGCCCCATAAAAGGCTAAAGGGGATCGCTGCCAA
>JAZNYB010000043.1:0-7217 GCA_045594185.1 Faecousia sp.
TGCCGGAGTGTCTGGACAGCCTTTTGTCCCAATCTCACGAAGAATTAGAGATCCTTTTGGTTGATGATGGTTCCACAGACGATTCCGGCAGAATTTGCGATGAATACGCCGCAAAGGACAGCCGCATCCGGGTGATCCACCAGAAAAACGGCGGCGCGGCCAATGCCAAAAACGCCGGATTGCGGGTTGCCACAGGAAAGTATCTCACCTTTCTGGACAGCGACGACTATTTAGAGCCTGATGCCTATGGGTATATGCTCAGCCGCATGAAAGAAATGGATGCCGATGTGGTGCAGTGCGCCTTCCGGCTGGTGTATGTGGATGAAAGCCAGGATGTGGTCATGGCAAAAGAGCCCAAGGTCTACCGTACAGAGGACTATCTTCTGCAATATACAAAGGACTGGACTTGCGGGCTGCTCTGGGATAAGCTGTATCGCCGGGAGCTGTTTGACGGTATTTTCTTTGAAGAAGGGCATAAAATCGACGATGAGTTTTTTACTTATCAGGGAATGATGAATGCCCGGAAGGTGCTGCGTGACCCTAAGATCATATATAATTATCGTCAAAGAGGCTCCAGCGTTATGAAAATACCTGCGGCGCAGGAGAAACGGCTCATGGATAAGCTGGATTATTTGTCCCAGCGGAGAGAAAAAATAATCGCCCGCTTTCCGGAGCTGAAACAGGACTTTGACTACCACTACTTAAATATGCTTTTGCTCATTTCCCGGGATGAAGGGGCTGCTTCGGAGGTTATCCGCAGAGCCAAGTCACTTTTGAAGGCATATTTCCGGGAAGGAAAACCTTGCAAAATGGAGCTGTCTTTGCGGCTTCAGCTTCTGGAATTGCAGTGGAGCGGCACAGAAAGGCTGCTGAAAAAGAAAACCTCCCCAAAGAGCGTGGAAGAATGTAAAAACTACTTTGAGTGAAGTGACGATTATGAGAAAATTATTGTATATGCTGCGTCTGCTGCCCATTTTGCCGGGTGTCGATTGGAAAAATGACGCCTTCAGAAAGGATCTTGCCCGGTGGAAGCAAATCTGCCATATAGACGCTTCTGACACCGCCGCCTTGGCAATACTTTTATGGGGATATAAAGAATATCGCAATCTTTATATTTACCGCAACTCCAGACGGAAACTATACCGGCTGTGGGTCAGGCTGTGGTATAAGCCTATGGATACACTTTATATTGATTGCCCTCAAATTGGGGGAGGACTATTTATCCAGCATGGTTTTGCTACCATGATTGCGGCAAAATCCATTGGAGAAAACTGTTGGATCAACCAGCAGGTGACCATCGGATACACCGGGAAGGGCTGTCCCACCATTGGAAACAATGTGATGATCACCTGCGGCGCAAAGGTGCTGGGGGACATTCATGTGGGCGATGGCGCTATCATTGGAGCCAATGCGGTGGTAGTGCGTGATGTAGAGCCAGGTGCGGTCATGGGCGGCGTTCCTGCCAGGAGGATCAAATGAGCTTTTTTAAGAAAATACCTCAGAAGGTGCAACAAATCGTTTCCGCTGGGGTCAACAGTTTTTTTGAACGACGGCTGCGGCGGCAGCTTAAAAACGACAACTTTTCCATCATCTGTTCCAACTGCATTGGCGGTGTGATCTATCATCGCCTGGGCAAGCAGTTTTTATCCCCAACCGTGAATATGTGGATGCGGCAAAGGGAGTTTTTGACTTTTGTGGAGAATCTGCGGGAAGCCTGTTCGCAGGATGTGGTTTTTATCCCATCAGAGTATGATTATCCCGTAGGGAAAATTACTACCAAGGGTGGTGATGTGCGCCTGTATTTCAATCACGCCGCCACCCAAGAGGAAGCTCTGGAAAACTGGAATCGCCGCCGGGAGCGAATCAATTACGACAACCTGTTTCTCATTATGTATGATCGAGAGGACATTGCTGAGGAGGATCTTCGCCGATTGGAGCGAATCCCCTGCAAAAATAAAGCGGTTCTTTCTCAACGCTCCTTCCCTGAGCTGCCTTATGTAATCACTATGAAGGGGACAGACCGTCCCAATGGGCAGCAATGCTTAGATAAGGACTGGTTTGGCAGGAGAACCTTTGAAAAGCATTTTAATTTTGTGAAATGGCTTAATGTATAAATGACAGGAGTTGTTCCCATGGCAAAAATCAGTGTTGTTGTTCCTGTATATAATGCGGAACCCGTCCTTAGAAAATGCGTGGAGTCCTTGGTTTACGGAAGCGAGCGGGATATAGAGGTCATTTTATGTGAGGATCACGGCAAAGACAATAGCTGGGCTTTGTGCCAAAAACTGGCTCAGGAATTTCCCAATGTTGTCATTTTGCGAAATGATCAAAACAGAGGGGTATCTCACACCCGAAACCAGTGCTTAGATGCCGCTACAGGAGAATATATCCTATTTGTGGACAGCGATGACTGGGTATCGGGTCGTTATGCTCAGGAGCTGATCCGTACAGCGGAGCAGAACCCCCATGCTCTTACGGCTTGTGGATTCTGCTTTCACGATGAAGTGGGCGGCTACAAACAGGATTACTTATGGGATCATGGAGATGACGGTGTTCGGCTGGTCGGTACGGAGGGCTTTTTCGATCTGGCCTCCAAGGTGCTTTTGCAATGTCTTTGGAACAAGGTCTTTCTGCGCGGCATCATCGAAAAGCACCATATCCGCTTTGATGTGACCCAGTCCATGGGCGAGGATTTCCAGTTTGTTCTGGACTATATGGAAGCTGCCGGAATTAAGCAGTGCGCTGTGATCAATCAGCCCTTGTATCACTATATCCGGTGGAATAATACTTCTTTGATGAGTAAGTTTGGCTTAAACGAAACCAACAACAGTTTGCATCGCTTTGAGCGACTTTACCATATTTGCGGAGACAATCCTGTTGTGAATACCCAGTATCGCAGTCACTGTGAGGGTCTGAAAAAAAACCTTATCTACCACATCTCCCGCAGCAAAAAGCTCACAAAACAAGAAAAAATACAAAAGATCTCTGGGTTCGCACGGGAGGATGCAGTTACTGTTTTGCGAAAACAACAGCAACTGCATTTCAAGGAGAAAATTGTTGCTGGCTTGGCCTCCGGGAAGCAGCTTTTTAAGCGATTTCAGGGGCGGATTCTTCGAAGAAAGCAGGAAAAGCATCTGCAGCAACTAAAAAGAGGTCTGCCGCAAAGGGATATTACCATTATCTCTCAAAACTGCATCGGCGGGGTTTTGTACCACGACATGGAAAAACAATTTCTGTCTCCCACCATAGATCTGTTCTTTTTTGCCGAGGATTTTATCAGGTTTGTTGCGGATTTGCCCCGTTACTTAGGGGCAGAGTTAAAGCTGCGTTGGGGTGACAATTACCCCATAGGGACTTTGGACGATGTTACCATCCACTTCATGCACTATGCCACCTGTCAGGAGGCAAAGGATGCCTGGCAGCGGAGATGCAAGAGAGTGAATCTGGAGCGAGTGCTGGTTCTGTCTACGGATCGCAACGGTTTTACTCCTGAGGTATATGAAAAGTGGAAACAGCTTCCCTATAAGAAGCTGTTGTTTACCGCAAAACCTGAATTTGCCAAGGATCACGAAAGTATCTACTATCCGGAATATGAAGCAAATGGCTTTGTGGGAGACTTGATACCCAGACGAGAGTTTTATAAAGGGAAAGTGTTGGTCAATATTATAAATGAAATACAGGGAGACAGAGCATGATTCAGTTAGTGAAAAAGGAGAATTGCACCGGCTGTTTGGCTTGTGCTGAAGCTTGTCCCAAAGGTGCGATTTCCTTGGGATACGATGCTCTGGGGCATGGCTATCCGGTTATTGGTCAGGCAGAATGCGTGCATTGCGGCAAATGCACAAAGGTTTGTCCGGAGATCACCGAGCTTTCAAAACAGTCGCCGGGAGACTGCTATGCCCTTTGGAGTCTGGATCCCCAAACAAGAAAAACCAGCGCTTCCGGCGGTGCTGCTGCGGAGTTCTATGCTTATGCGCTGGAGCAGGGCTATATGATCTGTGGTGCCGAATATACCCGCAATGGCACGGTAATTCACACTTTAAGCCGAGAGTCGGAGAGCATAAAAAAGTATCAGCAGTCCAAATATGTGTACTCGGATATATTCCCTGTCTATAGACCGATCAAACAGGCACTGGATCAAGGAGAAAAAGTGCTTTGTATCTCTCTGCCCTGTAAAATTGCCGGGCTTTTGGGATATTTGGGAAAACCTTACGAGAATTTGATAACAGTGGATATTGTTTGCCACGGTACGCCGTCGGAACAATGTCTTAGGGCGCATTTGGAAGCGGTCACAGGAGAAAAGGGAGAACTCAGCTTCCATTTTCGGGAGGACAACCAGTTCTTACTCAATGTAAAGAAAGGCGAAAAGAGGCTCTATCGCAAGGTTGGTCGTCAGGATATGTACCTTGCCGCTTTTTTGGAAGGACTGAATTATCGGAAATCCTGCTATCATTGCCGATATGCGGAACAGAAGCGAATCGGGGATATTACCATTTGCGACTTCTGGGGACTGGGTCAAGAAATTCCCTTTGACCATCCTTATACCGGTGCCATATCTGCCGCCTTGCTGAATACGGAAAAAGGAAAACATTTTTTCTCAGAATGCCGTCACCGTTTCTTCGCGGAGCAGCGACCGGTTGCTGAAGCGATCAAAGGCAACGCTCAGCTCAATACCCCGACCCCCATACATCCCCAAAAAGAAGAATTTGAAAAATTGCAGCAAATCTTTGGCTTTGAAAAGGCAGTTAGAATTTGTCTGAAACCGCAAATCAAGGCAGATGCCAGAAAACAGTTTAAGACCAATGTGAGAAAATCTCTAAGAAAACTCGCTGGGGTGGTTATTCCCCGATACAGGAGGTAGCGCGGTGAAGGTTGGAATCATGTCCATGCAGCGGGTGCGGAATTATGGCTCGTTCCTGCAAGCCTACGGATTGAAAAAAGTTTTGGAGAATATGGGTTGCCAAGTCCAGTTTGTTGACTACAAGGCAGAATCCTCCGTCATAAAGGAAGCGCCGAAAAGCATCTTGTGCCGGGTTGCCGGGAAACTGGTCAACGGCTTTAAGCGGCTCTCACCGAAATACCGTCGGTGGCGAGCCGATCAAATTCGCTTGAATCGAACCTTCTCAGCTTTTTGTGAAAGCTACGACCGGGATTTTCTTCCCCTTTTGGGTGTTTCTGCCACAGAAAACTATACACCACAGTTGGACCTTTTGGTGATTGGAAGCGATGAAGTTTTTAACTGCACCCAAGCCGGCAACTTGGTAGGGTACAGCCGGCAGCTTTTTGGAAAGGACCACAAGGCCAGACGGCTCATTTCCTACGCCGCAACCTTCGGAACAGCAACTATTGAGAAAATGAAGCATTTCCAAATCAATGGTGAGGTATCTGAGCTTTTAGGGGAATTTGATGCGCTTTCCGTGCGTGACGGACATTCCGTTAAAATGGTGCAGAGTTTGTGCAGTATTACGCCGGAACAGCATATTGACCCGGTTCTTCTGTATGATTTCCCGGAAGTAGACAACATCCCTATAGAAAAGAAAGATTACATTGTCGTTTATGCCTATGCAGACAGGCTTTCTGCTACAGAATGCGAAGCGGTAAGGGCTTTTGCAAGAAAACACAATAAGAAAATTTTGAGTTTGGGATTCTGCCAGCCCTTCTGTGACGAATTTGTCCTTGCTACCCCTCTGGAAGTCCTGGCTTATGTAAAGCATGCGGATTATGTGATAACTGATACCTTTCATGGAACCGTTTTCTCCATCAAATATGGAAAGCGGTTTGCTACCATGGTGCGGGACAGTAACCGGCAAAAGCTTACCGGGCTTTTGGATGTTTTTGAATTGGGCGATCATCGGCTGGAAGATATGCGCTATATCGAGGATGTCTTGTCCCGGGATTTTTCCGACAAAGCTAAAAGCTTGTTAAAAGAGCAGCAGCGGAAGGCGCTTTGTTATTTGCAGTGCGAAGTCGAAAGAAGCACTCCGTAAAATACCTAACCGTATCTATACAGCATCCCCCTACACCTTTCCCTCGGGCTTACCGCCTGAGGGAAAATTGATTATAAAATCTTTTTCGGGCAGAAGTGTAATGGACAGGCGTTTACAGAATATCAACCTCCGTCAAAATATACAAAAATATTCATTTATCTCTGCGTGTTTTTTAAGCTATCACTTTAGCAGATAAAAACACAGAGAAATCAACTGTTATCCGGAAGAAAACCGAACTTTTTTGCCAATAATTCGCTGAAAATCTGCGCTTCCACCGAAGAACCCCCCAAAA
The DNA here is from genome assembly GCA_045594185.1 of Faecousia sp. Classification (GTDB taxonomy): domain Bacteria; phylum Bacillota; class Clostridia; order Oscillospirales; family Oscillospiraceae; genus Faecousia. Next base: position 6,280 of record JAZNYB010000043.1, read on the forward strand.
AGCATCTTGACAAACGCCGCACAGGGTGCTAGAATGAGGCAAAATTAAAGGGAAGGAGACACACCATGAAGAAGTTTGCCGCGGCTATGGATATGATGATGCAGATGCCTATGGGTATGTGCATGTTTTGCTGTGTCAAGCTTTCCGATGAGTGATCTTCCTTGCTGAAATGGGAAAACCCAACAAATGAGCAGTCAAGAGGAGCTTCCGTCGGAAGTGTCCTCTATTTTTTGTGGAAAGGAGTTTTGATTATGAAACTCACCCCCCGGGCTTTGGCTATGCGAAATGCCTTGCGTCAGCGAATGTGTCCGATGTGACGGCACCCGTATAAAAATTCACAAACCTTTCAATATTCATACAACATATAACATAACAAGGAGATATTTACCATGAAAAAGATCGTCACTTTGGCTCTGACCGCCGCCCTCATTCTGTCCTGCCTGTTCGCCTTCTCCGCCTGCGGGAAGTCCGATACCATCACCATCGCCGTCCCCAACGATACCACCAACGAAGCCCGTGCCCTTCTGCTTTTGGAAGCCAATGGCATTATCAAGCTGAAAGACGGCGCGGGAATCACCGCAACCATCCGTGACATTGCCGAGAATCCCCACAACATCCAGTTCCAGGAAGTGGAAGCTGCCCAGATCCCCAACATTTTGCAGGATGTGGACTATGCCATCATCAACTCCAACTATGCCATTGATGCCGGGATCAACCCCGTTGAGCAGTCCCTGACCATCGAAGGCTCCTACTCCGCTTACGGCAACATTCTGGTTGTAGCAGAGGGCAACGAGCAAACCCCCAAGACTCTGGCACTGAAGGCCGCTTTGGAAAGCAAGCAGGTCGCTGACTACATCACCGCTACCTACGGCGGCGCGGTTGTGTCTACCGTGGAGAATCCCGGCGACGGCTATGATGCCAATGTGGATTACGCCGCC
>JAZNYB010000044.1:0-5708 GCA_045594185.1 Faecousia sp.
ATCGAGGTGGGATTTTTCTAATTTATGCCGGCATCCATGGCTTCCCGGATTCGGGTTTTTACCAGTTCTGCCAGCTCAGTGGTGTTCAGACTCCCGTATTCTTCAAAGAAAATGGGCTTGAGATAATGAAGCCGGACGGAAAGAGGCTTGCTCCCCTTTTGATCCAGCACCTTGAAGCTGTCAACCAAGGCAACGGGAACGATGGGACATTTGGATTTCAGGGCGCAACGGAAGCTGCCACCGTGAAACTCTCCCATGACATTTCCCTTTTTGCTTCTCGTTCCTTCCGGGAAGATCAAATATCCCCGCCCGTTTTTCACTTCCTCTGTTACCGCCTGAATGACTTTCAGAGATTGGCGCACATCCGATCTGTCCATGGGGAAGGATTTTGTGCAGCGGACGATCTGGCTGAGGAAGGGAACTTTTTCCAGTTCTTTTTTCAAAACCACGCCCAGAGGTCTTGTGGTCGTTCCCCCGATAGCCACCACATCAAACATTCCCTGATGGTTGGCATACAGCATAAAGCCACCCTCCCGGGGTATATTTTCCAAGCCGGTGACCTTCAGCTCCACATTGCCGGAGCGCAGAGCCAGCTTCAAAATATAGCGAATATGATCGTACTTTTCTTCCTCGGGGTATTTGTCCGTGTGCCTTGCATAGTGGCACAGCTTCCAAAACGCCCCCGGCACTCTCCACCAGTTTCTCAAAACCATCAATAAAATCCGATTCATGCTTTTCCTCTTTCCACTTAAAACTTTTCTCCATGATACCCCAAGGAAAGCGGTTTGTCAAAGCTTTTCACAAAAAAGTGATAGTCCGGATTTTGGACGAAGGTCAGGAAGTGCCTATTGTTATTTTTAAGCTCCGTTGCTATAATATATCTAAATTCCGGGAAAAAGCCCGAAAAGCGATAAACCGGGCTGGGGAGGTTTCTATGAACATTATCATTGCCGGCGGAGGAAAGGTTGGCACTACTCTGGTGCGCCAGCTCTCTGCGGAAGGATACGATTTGACCGTTATTGATACACAGCGATCTGTGGTGGATGCCGTAACGGAGCGGTATGATACCATTGGCGTTGTGGGCAACTGCGCCGCCATGCCGGTGCTTCTTCAGGCAGGCATCCGGGAGGCAGATCTGCTGATCGCTACCACCAACGAGGACGAAGTGAATCTTCTGTGCTGCACCACCGCTCACGGGCTCAACCCCAATCTGCACACCATCGCCCGTATCCGAAACCCGGAGTATACCGACCAAATCTATGCTTTGCGGGATGTGTTTGCCCTGTCCTTTTCTCTGAACCCGGAAAAGCAGGCAGCCAAGGAGATCGAACGGCTGTTGAAGCTGCCCGGCTTTTTGCACAGAGACACCTTCGCCAAGGGGCGCACCCAAATCGTGGAGCTGCGGGTGGATGGAGCAAGTAAACTGTGCAATGCTCCTCTAAGTTCTCTGCCGGGGATCGTGAAGTGCAGTATTCTGGTCTGCGCCGTTTTGCGAAGCGGAACTGCCATGACCCCCAGCGGCAACTTTGTTCTCCGGGAGGGTGACCGCATTTTCGTTACCGCTCCCACCAACAATCTGACCATACTTCTGAAGAATCTGGGCATTATCACCAGACGGGTGCGCCGGGTGATGATCTGCGGCGGCGGTCGGGTGAGCTATTATCTGGCGGAGCTTCTGCAAAAGGACGGCATTTCCACCTGTCTGGTAGAGCGGGACGAGGAACGGTGCAAACAGCTCAGTGCCCTGCTTTCTCAGGTGGAAGTGATCTGCGGAGACAGCTCCGATCCCAACACTCTGGAGGAAAACGGTCTGCAAAGCTGCGATGCTCTGGTTACGGCTACCAGCATTGACGAAACAAATATGATCATCTCCCTTTACGGAAACAGCCGGGGCGTACCCCAGATCATCACCAAGCTGGGGCGCAGTGACAACCGGGGTGTTGTGGATAGCCTACAGCTTGGCAGTATCGTATGTCCCAAGGAGCTGTGCTGTAATCACATTACCCGCTATGTCCGTGCCATGCAGAATCAAACCGGGGCGGCTGTATCCGTCCACGCCATTGCCGACGGACAAGCCGAAGCGGTGGAGTTTTTGGTGGAGGAGGGTACAGCCCATTGCGGCGAACCCTTGAAGAAGATCAAACTGCGCCCCAATGTGCTTTTGGTCAGCATCACCCACGGCTCTGAAACGCAGATCCCCAATGGTGATTCCGTGTTCCATGTGGGCGATACCATTGTTGCCGTTACCAGCCGCCGGGGAATGCTTCTGCGGCTCAACGACATCTTTGCGTAAGAAGGGGTGACCCATGAATTATAAAATGATGGGGCGTTTTGTTGCCCAAATACTGTCCTTTGAAGGGGTTTTCATGCTCCCCGCGCTGATCATCAGCTTATGCTGCGGAGAAAGCATCGCCGCCTGGGGTTTTGCCTTTACCCTTGGGATTATTGTCGTCATAGCGGGGCTGCTGTTCCTGGTGTGCCGGGGCGCCCCCAGTGCCTTTTACGCAAGAGAAGGTCTGGTGTGCGTAGGCTTTAGCTGGGTCGTGCTGAGCCTTGTGGGATGTCTACCCTTCTTCTTCTCCGGAGAGATCCCCCGGTTTATTGATGCTTTTTTTGAGATCGTCTCCGGCTTTACCACCACAGGCGCTTCCGTAGTGCCGGAGGTGGAGAAGCTGTCCAAGGGCATTCTATATTGGCGCAGCTTCAGCCATTGGCTGGGCGGCATGGGCGTGCTGGTTTTTCTCCTCGCCTTCTCCCCCGGAGATGGGCAGTCCAGCGGCTTCACCATGCACCTGCTTCGGGCGGAAAGCCCCGGCCCCAATGTGGGAAAGCTGGTACCCAAAATGCGGCAAACCGCCCGTATCCTCTATGTGATCTATATTGTAATGACCATCGCCAATGTGATATTCCTGCTCCTTGGCAAAATGCCCCTGTTTGAAGCGGTCTGCACCGCCTTCGGCACTGCGGGAACCGGCGGCTTTGGTGTTAAAAACGATTCCTTGGCCAGCTATAGCCCTTATTTGCAGAATGTGACCACAATTTTTATGTTCCTCTTTGGTATCAATTTTAGTTGTTACCATCTTCTGCTCCTGGGGCAATTCAAAAGCGTTTGGAAGGACGAGGAGCTGCGGCTGTACATTGGTCTGGCTGTGGCCAGCGCGGTATTGATTGCGCTGAACATTCGGGAACAATACAGTACCCTGGGGGAAACCGCCCGACACGCCGCCTTCCAGGTATCCAGCATAATGACCACAACGGGCTATGCCACCACGGACTTTGACCTATGGCCATCCTTTTCCAAGGCTATTATAATGATGCTCATGGTGGTGGGTGCCTGCGCCGGCAGTACCGGCGGCGGACTGAAATGCGCGAGACTTCTGCTCCTGTTTAAGAGCCTGCGGCGGAATACCCGGAAGGTGATCCGTCCCCAGCGGGTGCTGTCTGTGCGAAATAACGGTCAGGTTGTGCCGGAGCAGGTGCTGGAAAACGCCAATGCCTACCTGGCTGCCTATGTCATCATCATTGTTCTCAGCTTTGTGGCGATTTCCATTGACGGATTTTCCGCGGGAACCAATGTATCAGCGGTGTTGGCTTGCTTCAACAACATCGGCCCCGGCATTGAGGCCGTAGGCCCTACCTGCAACTTTGGCGGCTACAGTGTCTTTTCCAAGCTGATCCTTTGTCTGGATATGCTGGCAGGAAGATTGGAAATTTTCCCCATTTTGGTACTGTTTTCCAGAAGCACCTGGCGAAATCGGTAATCAGAACTTCATTTTCCATCCGCCAAAAAAGGACTGCCTCACTTCACCAAGTGGGACAGTCCTTTCATATGCGCGATTTTTAGGTTTAGGGCTGCGGTTTGCATAACATTCCCCTCAAATAATCACCGATTTGAAACCTTTTCACAGAGTTTGCCACCTCTGGTAATCCACTGAAATCTGCCCCGTCCACTGCGTGATAATCCCGTATGGGTCAAAACATGGGGCAAAAATGTGGGCTTGCCATAGGTCAGTCAAACAAGCCGCTTTCACCGCCAAATTTGGACTTACGGCACATTCAAGACCACTCCAGGCGAAAGTGATTGTACCATAGCTTTCAAAACTTGCAAGTCTTTTCTTCCCAAAAGGAACTGCCGCCGGACGGCATCATCCGATACCACCCAACAGCAGCTAACAATACGAAGTAATCAAATAAAAGGGGCTATTGGGTTTTGTTTTGTCTGGCAAACTTACCCTCGCTTCCGGCCTTATATGCCATTTCTGTTGGTCAAACCAGAGTTTTGCCCATTGGAAGACCTTTTAACGCCAAAAATCCGGCTTTCTTCAGATTCTGCCTCACGACCTTGCCTTTGGCCGAGCCTTCCCGCTACCGGGCAGCTTCGGGACTTTCACCCTATAGAATGTGCGCTCACCGGGCGCACCAGTAAAAACGCCACAACCCATGACAGGCTGTGGCGTTTGTATTCTTTTTTGAAGTAGCTCTTACTTCTTCTGCATCTGAGCAGCGACTTCCTCAGCGAAGTTTTCCTGCTTCTTCTCGATGCCCTCGCCCCGCTCGAAGCGGACAAAGGACTTAACGGTGATCTTGCCACCCAGCTCCTTGGCGACAGCGGCAACATGCTTCTCAACAGAGACACCCTTCTCCTTGACGAACTCCATCTGCATCAGGCAGTTTTCTTCGTAGTACTTGCCCATACGACCCATGACCATCTTCTCGATGATGTTCTGGGGCTTGGGACGGTCGGACTTCTCGTTCTCGTTGAGGGCGATAGCCATCTGAATCTCCTGCTCCTTGGCCATAGCTTCGGCAGAAACATCGGACTTGTCACAGTACATGGGGTTCATAGCGGCGACCTGCATACACAGATCCTTGCCCAGCTCCACGACAGCGGCGGGATCGATGCCTTCCACTTCCATATTCACCAGAACGCCGATACGGCCGCCCATGTGGATATAAGGAACGGTAACGCCGGACTCGTAACGGGCGAAGCGGCGGATCTTCAGGTTTTCGCCAATGACCAGAACCTTCTCGGGAACCATCTCGCCAACGGTCTTGTCGGAGTTGGGATAGGTGGCGGCCAGCAGAGCATCCAAGTCAGCGGGAGCGGCAGCGACAACGGTGTCAGCCACATCATGGACGAATTCCATGAACTTGTCGGACTGAGCGGCGAAGTCAGTCTCGCAGTTGATCTCAACGATGGCGCCCACATTGCCCTTGACGATGGCGCAGACAGCACCCTCGGCGGCGATACGGCCGGACTTCTTGGCGGCAGCAGCCAGACCCTTCTCACGGAGCCACTCAACGGCCTTGTCCATATCGCCGTCGGAAGCGGTCAGAGCCTTCTTGCAGTCCATCATGCCAACATTGGTCATCTCACGCAGTTTCTTAACATCAGCAGCAGTAAATGCCATAGTAATATCCTCCTGTAAAATTCTTTGTAAGTGTTACAGCTTCGTGTTTATTTCAAAAAATGCCCACTTGAGCCGTGGGCATTTTAGGGTTTCGGAATTATTCCTCCACAGGTGCCTCAGCGGGGGCTTCCTCGCTGTAGCTCTCGCCCTGACGGCCTTCCATAACGGCGTTGGCCATGGTGCCGGCGATGAGGCGGATGGCGCGGATAGCGTCGTCATTGCCGGGGATGACATAGTCGATCTCGTCGGGATCGCAGTTGGTGTCAACGATAGCAACGATGGGAATGTTCAGCTTCT
>JAZNYB010000045.1:0-18116 GCA_045594185.1 Faecousia sp.
GTACAAGGTTATTTACAACCTGCGGGAAGGCTATATGCACAGCGATTACCTGATCGTGAAGGAAAAGGAAAATGTGGAGCTGGGCTATGGCAAGATCAATGCTTCTGTGGTCAATGTCCGCAGCAAGCCCAACACCGGTTCCTCCATCGTCACCAAGCTGTCCGCCGGAGAAAAGGCATACATCATCGGCTTCAACTGCGGCTGGTATAAGGTTAAGATCGACGGTGAGAACGGCTATATCCGCAGCGATCTGATGGATCTGACCGAGATCCCTTATGAGAACACCGGCTCTGAAAACAGCCCCAAGTATTTCAAGAATGGCGATCCCATTAAGGGCGGATCTTCCAGCTCCGGCTCCGGCAGTTCTTCCTCCGGCAGCTCCGCGGGAAATGCCATCGTCGCCAAGGCAAAGCAGTATTTGGGCGTTCCTTATGTGTGGGGCGGATCTTCTCCCAGCGGCTTTGACTGCTCCGGCTTTACCCAGTATGTCATGCGTGCCTGCGGCTACTCCATCAACCGTACCGCTTCCGCGCAGCTCTCCAACGGTAAGTCCGTAAGCTATTCCAATCTGCAGCCCGGCGATCTGGTATTCTTCAAGAATACATACAACACCAATGCTCCCGCTTCTCATGTGGGCATCTATATCGGTGACGGTAACTTTATCCATGCCGGCAGCTCTGGTATTGAGATCACCAGCCTGTCTAATGATTACTATGCCTCCCGCTATGTGGGCGCAAGACGGATCGTGTAATATAGCAACAAAAATATACCGACTCGGAACACGCTTCCGGGTCGGTTTTTTGCGTGCCGTAAGTTTCCGGTAAAAAAGAAATAGCCCTTGACCGAAGCACTTTCGTGACCTCAGCCAAGGGCTATTTCTCTGCGATCTTGATATCTAACATCCTTGGTTAACCTCTCTTTCTACGGAGTCAGACGATAGAAAATCCCCGAACCAAACAGTGACCACTGCACCAAACCAACTGCCCGGAAAATTTGGCAGTGTCTCTAAGTGAGAAGCTCCTGTGCCGGTGTTTGTTATTCCGTCCAAAGATTATCGCCTGCTGACACCCACAATCCCTGAATCGTAAGCGATTTTGTAAAAATTTAGATTTGTGTTTACATGAAATAACATTGGATTTGCTATCTATATAAAACACGCTTCTGCAGGGGAGGGGGTGTGCTTAGGGGAGAATTTACCTGTACATTGGTATCACCCTTTCTGACTATAATATAGCATAGCCTTCTGTTTATTGCAAGTGGTAATGTTGTATAAATTTAGCGAAACAAATTGATGCAAAACACAGAAAGTGAAAAAGGTGGGCTGAAAAGCATTGACGAAGGGTTTTTGCTGTGTTATAGTAAAACTGTTGGGGTCAGCGGTCTTTCCTTTCCGGAAGGGTCGCTGCTTTTTTGTTTGGACGGTTTTCAAAAAAGGATTCCACCCCTCTCCGGGTGCCGGACTCGGCGGCAACATGGTTTTGCTGCAAATTGCATTTGTAAAATTTTCTCTCCCGCCCCATTGACACCATATAACAATCCGCTATAATAAAGAAAAGCGAAAGAAAGAGGTGCTTGCATGAATTCAACTTCCATTTGCGGAAATTCCTGCGAAGCCTGCACCCGGACAAAACGGGACCAGCTCAGGGGAAAACCGGCAAAAGACATTGCCACATGGCTGTGGACAATGTTTGCGATCCAGATTTTCAGTCTTTTTTCTTCTCTGTGTTCCGGTGCAACGAGCTTTGCCGATTCCATTGATTCCGTGCGGCTGGGTGTCTCCGCCGCCTCCCCCAGCGCAGTGTCTACCATTCTATTTATACTGTCTCTCGTTACGGCGGTGGTGCGTCTGGTTGCCCAGTGGCAGTTGGGCAAATACCAGCCGCGTTTCAGAAAAGCCTTCCTTTGGGAGCTTATTACTTATGCCACCTTGATCGTTATACTGATCCTTGTGGCCTTTGTCATGGCATTTGCACAGCTTAGTGATGCTTTGGCAGCCCTGTGTCTGCTTCTGTTACTGGGTCTGCTGATCGTGGAAATTGTTGCGGCAATTCTTGCTCTGCGGCACTTCTATCATGCCCTTTCCTCGCTTTTAGACGGCATAGACGGAAAGCTGTCGGCTGACTTCCTGTCTCTTTGGAAGTGGTACATCGGCGTGTTGATCGGCATTTTGCCTGCGGCGATTGTGATTTCCCTGTGCCTGATCATTTCGCAGTGGCTTGGTATTGCTTTGCTCGCTTCCGCGTTGGTTTTCGCACTGGTTCTCAATGTTCGATTCATCATTGCAACCTTCCGCTCCGCAGAAACTTTCGGAATGTTGTCTAAGGCAGAAGCCTTGGAGGAAGAAATGTAAATTTCGATTTATCGGTCAGGCTTATTAAAACTCCGTGGTGAACGGTCTTGACCGTTCCGGCAGGAACACCTAACATTTACCGCCAAATTCGGGCGAATCCGTACAATTTTTCGGTGCAAACAGAATTTTTCTTCCCCAACGAGGGTCGGAAAAATTGCGGGAGGGTCATGACCCTCCCCTACAATGGTGCGATCCAAACTCACCGACAAACCAAAATTTACCATCCCTCTCAGTCCCAAAAGCCGCATCACAGGCAGCGGCAAATCACCCCGCAAGCGATCTTCTCCCCGGCAGCTCCCGCGGGCTGGGTATGCAGATCATCGGGCATAGCGTGGATCACCACGGTTTTCCCCAAAATCTCCTCAGGGGTGAACCGGTCTGTGATTACCGCCAGAAATGCTTTTCCTCTATGGGAAAGCAAGGGCGGCAAGTCGCCGGCGTGGTGGGGGTGGGGGAGGGAAGCGGGGTTATAATGCCCCAAAGTTTCCGGAAAACCCGCTCCGGCGCAGCTCTCCCCGGTGTGGATGTGAAAGCCATAAAACCGGGACTCCCGGGAAAGCCCCTGAACCTCGGCAACCACTAAGGTTTCTTTGTGACAGCAGTAAAAGGTCACCCTTCCCCACAAACCCGCTCCCCGAAGCTCCGCTCTGGCGCAGGGCTTGGCTGATACATGAAACAAAATAATCACCTCAGAAGCAGTATATGCCGGAAGAAATAACAATGCTATCATGAAAGTCCTGCGGAGTGTTGACAGGGCTTTATTTCTTTGTTATCATGCTGATATATTGAATATTCTGGGAGCGTTCTCCTAAAATGTTGTAAGGAGGGTTCTTATGGGCTTTGACTTCAAGCAGGCAAAAAAGACCTTTTCCCGCATTGGTATGGGACTTTCCGTGATACTTTTGGTGGCATCGCTGTTGCAGGCACTTTGGGTGCTGATTCCGAAGGCCATATGGGGAGAGGACAACTGGTTGGCAAGCTCCTCCTGGGGAATTTGGGTGGGCAGCTTTGCCCCCATGTATCTGATTGCGGTACCCTTGGGGCTTTTGATTTTGAAAAAGCTGCCCGGAACAACGCCGCGGGACGGAAAAATGAGCCTTGGTCGATTCCTTTTGTATCTGCTTATGGCGTACCCCCTGATGTATGGTGGCAGCTTTATGGGTGTCCTCTTGTCCTCCCTGCTTTCCGGAGGTACTGCGGAAAATGCTTTAACGCAATACGCCATGGACACAAGCCCCTTAAAAATCATCGTCATGGTGATTTTAGCCCCCCTGATGGAAGAATTTATATTCCGCAAACAGATCATCGACCGGGTGGGCAAATACGGCGAAAAGACAGCCGTCCTGTTTTCCGGGTTGCTTTTCGGTCTGTTCCATCAGAATTTATTCCAGTTTTTCTATGCCTTCTTCACAGGGTGTCTGTTTGCCCATATGTACATCCGCACAGGTCGTCTGCGCTATCCGGCACTGCTTCATGGGATCATCAATTTTCAGGGAGCGGTGGTAGCTCCCTGGATTTTGGGGCTTTTGGATTTGGACGCGATTTCCAACATAGACCCCAATTTGCCCCCGGAGGAGCTTCTCTCCCTTTACGGCTCCATGATGCCCGGGCTTGCCATTTATCTGCTGTACGCACTGCTTCTGCTGGCACTATCCTTTGCGGGCTTGGTGGTACTCATTGTGAAGCTGACACAATTGACCTGGCGAGAAACGGAGCTGGAGCTGCCCCGGCTTATGCGGTTTAAGGCACCTTACCTCAATGTGGGCGTAATCGTGCTGGTTGCGCTGTGCATAGCGGGCTGTGTCTATGCGCTGTTTTAAGAATAGAGGAAAATTCCGATTTGTCGGGCAGTATACCCATAGACGGTTGTAGGGCGGGGGCATTTTTTATTGTGTTTCTGCCACTGACAGAAATTCATGGACATTCGGGCTGCGCCCTATCCCGCCGGGCAGTTTCCATAATTTTTGTACCGGTTATTAAGGAAAAACCCCACCATTTTCCGTGTTTTTCGGTAGTGCCTATCAAAGAATCGGTGCCCGGCTGGGGCATCCCCCAGGCCTACAGAGGGTTTCCCAAACTGCCCCGCAAATCAAAATCCCCCACAACACGCCGTCCCATCCAATGACACAAAAAAACAAAGAGAGAAAGGCAAAGACTTATGAAGGAATTTTTGCAATATTTTTTCGGGAAGGGAGAGTCCGTGGAGTTTACCAACTTCACCTTTGCCCATTTCGCGCCCGTTTTGATCATGGTCGCTTTGATTTTCCTGATCTATCGGTACAAAGAAAGTATCCGCAGCTATAAAAAGGAGCAAAATCTGCGCTATATTCTGGCGTTTGCCCTGATCCTTTCGGAAATGTCCTATTATTGGCGGCTGGTGGGCGTTCCTTCTCTGAGTCCAAACCCCATCGACCATTTACCCATTACGGTTTGCGGCTGGGCAGTTATCTTTTGCAGCTTTATGGTCATCGGCAAGACCCAGAGCCTGTTTGATATTTCCTATTTCTGGCTGTTCTCCGGGTCGATCTTTGCTCTGATCACCCCCACCGTCATTACCTACACCGGCCCTACCCGCTTCCGCTACTATCAATTCTGGCTGGAGCATACTTTGGGCTATATCGCCGTATTTTATATGATCTTTGTCCACGGAATGCGCCCCACCGTCAGATCCGCCATTCGTTCCTATCTCGCTTTGATGGTGCTGGCGGTGATCGCCTACTTTACAAACCGTATGCTGGGCCCAGGTGCCAACTACCTGTTTATGGCAAGACCGGAGGACACCCCTTCCATACTGGACATTCTGCCCCCCAACTTTGCTCTGCGGCTGCTGGTCATGGCAGCGGCAATTACTCTCCTGTTCGCTGTGGCGTATCTGCCTTGGTATCTGAAGGACAGGAAGGCAAAATTACAGGAGAAGTCCGTTTCTGCGTAAAAGGGCTGTCTGCCTGAAAACGGAAAATAACAACCCGGCTCGGTACAGAAAGAAGCTGTACAAGAGCCGGGTTTCGTGTTTGTAATACCATGGGGACGGTGATGCCATTTAGTAGCACGATAATTATAATGCTGTTAATGGGTTCAAGTCAAGACCACCATTACATAAACGAATGGTAATAAAATCTAATGGGTGCATTGACCATGCGCGAGAAACAGGAATTGGATCTTTTAGTGGGAAGCAACATCAAGCGGGAACGGATCAGGGCAGGATATACGCAGGAGCGTTTCTCTGAGCTGATCGGTATTGGCACAAAGTCCCTTTCTGCCATAGAAAGAGGAACGGTGGGGGTTTCTCTGCTCACATTACTGCGCGTTTGCCAGGTTCTGTCTATCTCCAGTAGTTCTTTGCTCTTTGAAGCATCCCACAAGAATGATGTGCAGAGCATAACGGAGAGACTGGAGCACCTGCCCCCGGAGCAGTTTTCAATCGCCCGGGATATTTTGTGTAAGGTGCTGGAAGCCTTTTCTCTGGAGCAACAAAAAATGTAATAGGATCTCATAACCATGAAAAGGCTGTCTCGCAAAAATGAGGCAGCCTTCTTTTTGTGGAATTTTTAGGTTTGGGACTAAGGGGCAGGGCGGGAGATGTGGGTGGCTTCTTGCTGGTATTTCTAATCTAATACCAGAAGGAGCTTCTCTCTATTTATCATGGATTTCCTGATACATAATGCTTTGCACTCTTATTAAAGCTGTTCTGATATTTCTACCATCATCTCTTATTGTCTCGCATTGATTTCTGTAACCACTGCATCCAAGTCCGTTTCCCCGGATACAACATGAATATCATGGGGTTCACTGTCAAAACAGCCGTGTTTCTTTTCCAGCATAGCCGCCACGGGAGCGGGCAGATTACCCCGCATCCGCTGAGCAAACCGGGACTTGATCAGTTCCAGATCCGCAGTCACAAGGATACGCAGGCTTCCCTCCGGCAGCAGCGGAAGATGCTCCTTCTCTGAGATCACATAGATGATGTTCTCGCCAGTTACTGCGGCAGTCAGCTTCTTCTGGAACATCACCTTGGCAATGTTCTCATTTTTGGCAAGGCGCAGATAATCCTTGCCGGTAAAAACTTCGCAGGGAAAGCCGGAAGCGATCTTCTCCGCAAGGGTACTCTTGCCGGTGCAGCTTTCACCAAAAATTCCGATAACCATAGCAATCCCTCCGTTAATACTTCTGATACCAAGAAGGTACGACATTTTTCATTCCATCGTACCACTGAAGCACCTGCGCCGCCTGCTTTCTCATAACCTGAATTTCTTCCTCTCCAAAAGGAATCGCCCAAGGGAGCGAGCCTAAGGTATTGGAGCAGATATACAGTGCCAACAGTCTCCAGAACTCCATGGGAACTTCATACGCAAAATAACCATCTACCATGCCGGAAGCAAAAGCCGGGGCAGTCTGGGCACACCATACAATACGGTTAAACTCCTCCCAAGGATCTCCAATGTCCTGCTTTTCAAAATCAATGATGGTCAGTACGCCGTTCTGGTCGATCATCATATTGCCGATGTGATAATCTCCATGCTGATAGCTCTGGGGTCTGCTGTGGAGCAAATGACGGTTTTGCGCAATGTAATCCAGAAACGCATCCCCGCCGCTCTCGTACTTCAGCTCGCAGTTTTCGTACATGGCGATCTTTCGGTCGATCTTTGCGTTGAAGCGGGTATCCCAATCCGGGGCAACAAGGGGGGCGGGAATGGTGTGCAGCTTCGCAAGGATCCGCCCCCCATCCAGACCGTAGGAATACTGCTTTTCCCCAGGCAGCCCGGAGATGTATTCTTCTGCATCCACACCCTCAATGAAGCTCTCTATGGTATACACACCCTCATGGCAGACACCAAACTCCACCGGCTGGGTCATGGGGATACCAAGGGCTGCCGCTTCGCCCATCATGTCAAACTCCCCCTTCCTGCGGTCATGCTTTTCCGGCGGGGAGATGCGTAACAAATATTTGCCGCCGTCAGCGGTGGTGACACAGTATTTCTGATCACCCGACCAGCCTTTTTCGATAGACCTCCGGCTGATAATTTTCCCATATATACTCATTCCCATCCCCCTCTTGTTTTTTGCCATTATATCATGCTGAGCCGGGCCTTGTAAACCTGCAGATTCTCCGTCCAATCGCTAAAACAGATTCTCCGTCCAATCGCTAAAAATAAGAGCAAAGGTGCAGCGCGTGCGAACGGAAAGCTTTACGGACGGACTTTTCTATGGTGTGCATTTATTGCGCGAGACACGAGGGTGCGAATAATTATAAAAATTTCTTGTGCGCAGGTGCAAATAATGACATAATAAACTTGATAAAAGGTGCAAGTAATGTTATAAGGTCATTACAGACGGCCTGGATGTATACGCACGAGGTGTTGCGTTCGCAGGCTGTCATTTACCCATTGATCCTTTACAATCGAAGTCGCGCCATCGTCTCCGGAGACTCGTGGGCGATCCATATGAAATAAACAAACGAGCATCCAATTACCGGACGCTCGTTTGTTTGTTAATGAATAAATTGTTCCTTAAAGAACCTCCAGCCTGCCGGAGGACTTCTTTTTTACTTCTTCTCGATAATTTCCAAGCCGCCCAGATACTTTCTCAGCACCTCAGGCACTACCACGGAGCCGTCCGCTCTCTGGTTCTGCTCCACCATGGCGGGGAAGATCCGGGAGGTAGCCAGACCGGAACCGTTGAGGGTGTGGACAAACTCCGGCTTGCCGGTAGCTTCTCTGCGGAAGCGGATGTTGCCCCGGCGAGCCTGATAATCCCGGGCATTGGACACGGAGGAAACCTCCTTGTAGCCGTTCATGGAGGGGATCTGGATCTCGATGTCGTAGGTTCTTGCCATGGAAGCGGAGCAGTCGCCCGCGGCCAGCTTCACGGTGCGGAAATGGAAGCCCAGCTCCTGCACCAGCCGCTCAGCCTTTGCTACCAGCTCATCAAAGGCAGCATCGGAATCCTCAGGGCGGGTGAACTGGAACATCTCCACCTTGTTAAACTGGTGACCTCTTACCATGCCCCGCTCGTCTGCCCGGTGGCTGCCGGCTTCTCTCCGGAAGCAGGGCGTGTAGGCAAAGAACTTCTTGGGAAGCCAGGACTCGGGGATGATTTCGTCTCTGTATACGGAAGCCAGAGCAGCTTCGGCGGTGGGGAGCATATAGTGGATTCGGTCATCCGTGGGGTTGGCGATCTTGTATACCTCGTCGGCAAACTTGGGGAACTGACCTGCCGTCTCGCCGCACTGGTACTCCAGCATATGAGGCGGCAGAATGAAGTCGTAGCCGTCGGCAATGTGGGTGTCGATGAAGTAGTTGAGCAATGCCCATTCCAGCCGCGCGCCCATGCCGGTGTACATCCAGAAGCCGGAACCGGCGAGCTTGGTGCCCCGGTCATAGTCGATCAGTCCCAGACCCAGGCACAGATCCACATGGTGCTGGGGCGCGAAATCGAACTGATGGGGTTCACCAAAGTAACGAATTGGCTCGTTGAACTCCTTGCCGCCGGGGGTCAGGTCGGGATCGGGGAGGTTGGGAAGGCTGAGCATCAGGGTGCGATACTCCGCTTCCACGGCGGTGAGCTTTTCCGCGTCACCGGCGATGGCAGCTTTCAGATCGGTCATTGCCTTAAAAATGGGGGCAACATCCTGTCCCGCCTTCTTTAGCTTGGGGATCTCCTTGGAGATACGGTTCTGCTCTGCCTTTTTGGTTTCTGTGGCAAGGATCAATGCTCTGCGCTGCTCGTCCAGCTCCAAAATGCGGTCGATAACACCATCGCAGTCCATTTCCTTTGCCCGCAGCCCTGCCTTTACAGCATTGGGATCTTCCTTGATTCTTCTGATATCCAGCATATTGATAACCCCTCCCGGTTAATTTGTTTCTGTGTTTTTCAGGGCATCCTGCAGCTTCTGGAAAAGTGCTGTCGCTTCCTGTCCCAAAAGCTCCTGGCTGCCGGTCAGCTTGCTGATGATGGTTTCGCAGTCCGCATATCGCTCCTCAGACAGGGCGATTTCTGCCTGACACAAAAGCTCATAGGCTTCCCGGACTGCCTTGTTCTGCTGGGCGGATTGATTCTTCTCCTGCAAGAGGGTATTTCTTTCTTCCTCCAAAGCGGCAATGGCGGCATCCTTTGCTTCCGCATCGGTTTTTGCCTGCTCCTGAGCCTCCTGCAAAGCGGCTTCCAGCTCCTGCACCCTCAGAGAAAGCTCTTGGTTTTCCTCCACCGCTTCCCGGTAATCATCCTGCAATTCCTCTGCCCGGATCAGCGCGGAGCTTGCGTTTTGATTCAGCTCGGAAATGGTCGCCCGGTTGGTGATGATCAGAGAGATCAGCACAAAGAGGAACGCCACCCCAAAGAGAAACGCCATATAGCGGATAAACGCCTGATTCCGGTTTTTCTGGGACTCCTTTTTTTCCGGCTCCGGTGGGGCAGGGGAGGATGTGTCCTCAACAATATGCTCCAAAAAGCTATGTTTCTTTTCTTCCTTGCTCACTGCTTTCTGCCCTCCTTGGGGAGTGTCTGTAATGCTTCAAAGAGCCGCTGCAGATCCTCCTGACCGTAAAATTCCAGTTCAAAGCGACCCTTGCGCTTGCCGTTGATGATCTTTACCCCCCGACCCAGATGGTGGGAAAGGATCTTCTCGCATTCTCCCACATAATCCACCTGCAGTCTGGGTGTTTCCGGCTCTTTTGCCGGCTCTCTGCTGAGATTTTTGCACAGCAGCTCCGTCTGCCGCACGGACAGATCCAGAGCCATGACCTTTTGGGCGGCTTCTCTCCGCTTTTTCCCGGCAGGAGCGGTGAGCAAGGCCCTTGCGTGTCCGGGGGAGAGCTTTCCCTCCCGGAGAAGCTCCAAAAGATCCTCCTCCAACGCCAAAAGCCGCAGGGCGTTTGCCACAGCGGGACGGGATTTTCCCACCCGGCGGGCAGCTTCCTCCTGAGTCATGCCATGCTCCAGCATCAGGCTTCTGTATCCCATGGCTTCTTCCACGGGGTTTAAGTCCTGCCGCTGCAAATTTTCAATGAGAGCCAGCTCCATGGTCTTGCGCTCGTCAGCCTCCACCACCATGGCAGGTATTTCCGACAGCCCAGCCTGTCTAGCCGCCCGCCAACGCCGCTCACCGGCGATGATTTGATAATAGCCGCTGGGAAGCTCCCGCACCGCCAAGGGCTGCAATAAACCATGCTCCGCAATAGAGTCGGCAAGGGCATCCAGGGCGTCCGGGTCAAAATCCTGCCGGGGCTGGTTGGGGTTTGGCTCAACCTTTTGAATGGGCAGCATTTTCAGACCATTATCTTCCGATTGAGGGAGGGTATAGTCACTGAGCAGCGCGTTTAAGCCCTTGCCCAGACCTTTTTGCTTTGCCATAGGGTTCATCCTTTCTTCACGATCTCCGCGGCCAGGTCGTTATATGCTCTTGTTCCCCGGCTGTGCTTGTCGTAGGCGCAGGCGGGAAGTCCGTGGGAGGGTGCTTCTGCCAGCCGCACATTCCGGGGGATCACAGTCTTAAACACCTTTCCGGGGAAGTGCCGCCGCACCTCCTGCGCCACCTGCATGGAGAAGTTTGTCCTTCCGTCATACATGGTCAGAACCACGCCGAAAATATCCAGCTCCGGGTTTACCCGCCGTTTAATAGCCCTAAGGGTGATCATTAAATCACTCAAGCCCTCCAGAGCGTAATATTCGCACTGCACCGGGATCAGTATTCCATCGGCGGCGCACAGACCGTTTAAGGTCAGAAGCTCCAAAGAGGGGGGACAGTCAATAAAAATGTAATCGTAAGCCTCCTTTAGGGGCAGGAGAGCCTTTTTTAGCTGATGTTCCCGGTCGGGGGCATCGATCAGCTCGATTCCCGCACCGGCCAAGGAGCTTGCCGAGGGGATCAGGTCGCCGTATTTTGTGTGTACCACCGCTTTGTCTCCGGGGTAACCGTTGATGACCAGATCATAAGCGGTCTTTCCTCCGTGACCCTTATTTCCACCAAGACCGGAGGTGGCGTTTGCCTGGGGGTCAAAATCGCACAGAAGCACCTTTTTCCCCAGAGCGGTGAGAGCCGCGGTGAGATTCACGGCTGTGGTGGTCTTTCCAACGCCGCCTTTTTGATTGACAATGGCGATAATTTTGCCCATAACGGCTCCTTTCTCTCTGAATGAATCAATTTTCTCTTTGAAAAACACTTTCCATATTATAGCACATGAGAGGGGAATTGCAATAGGGAAAGTTTTTGTCTTTCAGCTTCTAACCAAACAGCAGTCCCAGAATGATGGGCATAGTCACCATGCACAAAACCGTGCTGATAAAAACCCCGGAGGCTGCCAGACCTTCATCTCCGTCATATTTGGCAGCCATTAAAGTGGTATTCACAGCAACCGGCATTGCGGCAATTCCAACAGCGACCCCCAGCATCAGCTCGTTTTTCAGCCAGAAGGCGCAGAGCAGCCACACCAGCACCGGAGCGATGGTCAGGCGCAAAAGGGAGAAGATCACGGCCTTCCGGTGTCTGATAACCTGCTTTACAGGAACCGATGCCAAAGCGCAGCCCAAAGCCAGCATAGCGGCAGGGGAGGTGACAGAGCCCACCATTTCCATGATATCAGCCACCAAGCCCGGCGTGGGCAGCTCCAGCATATAGATCGCAAATGCCGCCAAGGTGCTGATGATCATGGGATTTACAACGCTTTTTATTTGAAATGCGCTCTTTTGAAAAAGACTTACCCCATAGGTATAGCAGAATAATTGAAACACCAAAACGAAGATCGCTGCGGGAAACAGGGCTTCCTTTCCCAGCAGAGCGGCAATCACCGGAAACCCCAAAAAGCCGGTATTTCCAAAAACGGTCATATATTGGTATAGGCTCCGCTCTCCGCCATGAACCCCTATGATCTTGGTCAGCCCAAGTCCCAGCAGGATCATAACCATGTGAAATCCCACGGCGATCCCCACCATGATCCACACCTCCGCCCCGGTCAGCACCCGTTCTCCTGTCATAACGGAGGAAAGGACGGTGCAGGGGTTGGTGATGTTAATGACCAGCGCGGAAAGCACCTTGTTGGTGTCCTTGGGGAGCAGCTTTGTTTTAACCCCAAGCCAGCCCAGAAAGGTAATGATAAACAAAACCCCGAGCTGACGAACCAAGCCTTCTATATTCACGGCATTGTCTCCTGAGGCACGATGTTGGTGGTATAGGTCTGACCGATGGGACGACCGGTGTTTTTTGCCCAGTTAAAATACAGCAGACCACCCAAAGACAGGCTGATCACGGTCAGAATGGCGCAGATCCAGATCAGTCTCTTTTGCCGTTTTCTGGATTCTGCCAAAAGTTCCTCTGCTTTCGGGGCTCTGGGGCGGCGTGGCTCATCCTTGGGGCGGGGGAGGATCACTGCGGGTGTCTCCCGGGCAACAGGGTATTCCTTCATTCCGTTCAAACATTCCCCGCAGAAAGCCTGGTGTTCCTCAATATCTGTTCCGCATTTCAGACAGCGCATGGCTGTACCTCCATTCGTTTTTTCTTTTTCCTATTTTACAACATGAACCGCCGTTCGTAAATAGGGAAATTGTTATTTTTCCCTTTTTCGTGTTTCATGTGAAACAATGGTGTCCGGCAAAAAGCGTGTTTCACGGGAAACATGAGCATCCGCGCAAGCAAGAGACTGTTTCACATGAAACATTTTTCCCCTCGACAGACGGCGTTGTTCATGATATAGTATACCCAGACCATCTGAAAAGGAGGAGAGCTTTTTGGGCAAGGAATTGGAATTTAAGTATCGTGTTTCTCTTTTGCAATTCAGGCTCATGGATCATATTCAGGAGGAGTTTGGGGGGCAATGGGAAAGTGTACATATGGTAAGCACTTATTTTGACACCCGGGAAGGGGAGCTGGAAAACCGCCGGTGGACATTGCGGCTTCGCAAGGAGAACGATGTTCAGGTCATCACCTGCAAAACACCGGGGCAGGGCAGAGCCAGAAACGAATGGGAATGTCCGGCAGGGGAGCTTGCGGAGGGCATCGCTGACCTGATCGCCATGGGTGCCCCCACGGAGCTGGAGCAATGCCTGAAAGACGGACTTTCTCCTGTATGCGGTGCTGATTTTATCCGGCTGCGCAAAGAGATCTGTCTGCCCTTTGGCAAGGTGGAGATCGCTTTGGATAAGGGTAAGCTCACCGGCGGCACGGAAAGCTGCCTTCTTCGTGAGGTGGAGATCGAATTTAAGGAAGGGGTCGAGAGGTATTTCCCTCACTGGTGCGAGAACTTTGCCCAGAGATATAACCTGCGCCCTGAAACAAAAAGTAAATTTGCCAGAGCCAACGCGCTGAGACAAAGGAGCGAAAATGGAAACACTGCTGGAGAAGTATGACCGTCTGGTGATCTTTGATACGGAGACTACCGGACTGGATTTTGAAAAGGATGAGATCATTGAGCTTGCCGCTGCCGTTATTGAGCTGCGGGACGGAAAAGCCAAGGTCATCGAGGAATACGACAATCTGGTGCGGCTGTCCGTGGGAATGGAGCTGCCACAGAAAATTCAGGAGCTGACCCACATTGAGCCCTGGCAGCTTGAGACACAGGGCATCGGCAAAGACCAGCTCTGTCAGGACATTGCCCGCCTGTTCGGTAAGCCCAACACCCTGCTTTTGGCCTACAATGCCCACTTTGATCTTTGTTTCCTTTTCTACACCCTGCGGAAATTCGGAGATTTCACCGTCCTGCGTGGGAAGGATAAGCTGGATCTTCTCACAGTGTATCGGGATCGCCGGGCATATCCCCACCGTTTGGAGTCTGCCATCAATGCCTATGGCTTGAAGGGGAAGGTTAAAAATTCCCACCGTGCCATTGATGATGTTCTGGCTACGGTGGCGGTTATGGAAAAAATGATCCGGGAAAAAAACGATCTTCTGCATTATGTAAACCTGTTTGGGTATAACGCCCGGTATGGGGTGGGACGGCATCCCATTTCCTCCGTATCCTACCGCCCGCAGGGGTATGAGCCAAACAGAGAGCCGCTGTACTTACGCCCGGCGGTGAAGATCTGACAGGAAAGCAAAAACCCGCACTGCCATTCAAAATATGATCCCCTAAAGCAGACCGAGGAAAGCTCCAAAGTCTGTTTTAGGGGGAATTTCTATGCCATTACAAAGAAAGCTGTGTCTGTCCGAGGAAGGGAATCCCCAAGTGATCATAGGCCAAAGGCGTGACACACCGACCTCTGGGGGTTCTGGTGAGGAAGCCAAGCTGCATAAGATATGGCTCGTACACATCCTCCAGTGTGACCGCTTCTTCTCCGATAGTAGCCGCCAGCGTTTCCAGACCCACAGGGCCGCCGCCGTAGTTCCGGATAATGGCGGTGAGCATCCGGCGGTCAATGGCATCCAGACCCAGCTTGTCCACCTCCAAACGGTGCAAAGCCAGATCCGCCGCCTCTCTGGTAATGACCCCCTGGGCGCAGACCTGAGCAAAGTCCCGCACCCGGCGCAAAAAGCGGTTGGCAATTCTGGGTGTGCCACGGCTGCGGGCAGCGATCTCATAAGCACCCTCCGGGTCGATCTCCATGCCCAAAATGGTTGCCGACCGGGTGACGATGCGGGCAAGCTCCTCCGGGGAATACAGCTCCAAACGAAGATTCACCCCAAAACGATCCCGCAGAGGGCCGGAGAGCTGACCGGCTCTGGTGGTAGCTCCCACAAGGGTAAACCGGGGCAAGTCCAGACGGATGGAATTTGCCGAAGGCCCTTTGCCCACAATGATGTCAATGGCAAAGTCCTCCATGGCGGGGTACAAAATTTCCTCCACCACCCGGTTCAGACGGTGGATCTCGTCGATAAACAGCACATCTCCGGGGTTCAGGTTGGTAAGCAGTGCCGCTAAGTCTCCCGGCTTTTCAATGGCAGGACCGGAGGTGACCCGGATATTGCCCCCCATTTCGTTGGCAATGATCCCCGCCAAAGTCGTCTTGCCCAGACCGGGTGGGCCATAGAGAAGGGTGTGATCCAAAGGCTCTCCCCGGCGGCGGGCGGCTTCAATGTAAACAGAAAGATTGCCCTTTGCCTTTTCCTGCCCGGTGTAGTCTGACAGCAGCTTGGGGCGCAGGCTGATCTCTCCGGTGTCCTGCGCCGTCAGGGTGGGAGTGATCATGGGAGAATCCATTTCCTGAGAAAATTCAATACTCATAAGACTGCCTCCTTACCCTTTTGTGACCATTGCCCGCAAAGCGTAGCGCACCATTTCCTCCGTGGAGGCGGCGGCGTCGCAGCCTTTCAGGGCCGCGGAGATTTCTCCGGCGGAATAGCCCAGCTCCTGAAGGGCGGCAGTCGCCAATGCCACATGGTTGCCCGGGGCGGGGATGGAGACGGCAGGGCCGGAGAAATCCAGCGATGCTGCGCCGCCGCCCACCTTGTCCTTCAGCTCCAGAATGATCCTCTGCGCCAGCTTTTTGCCTACGCCCTGAGCAATGGTGAGGGCTTTTTCGTCCCCGGTCATGACCGCGAGGGTAAAGCTCTGCGGGCCGCCGGAGGACAAAATCGCCAGTGCCGCCTTGGGGCCAACGCCGTTGACACCCACCAAAAGCTGATAGCACCGCTGTTCGTCTCTGGAGGAAAAGCCGATGAGGTCGTGGGCATCCTCCCGGATGTTTTCGCAAATGTACAGCCGGGCAGACTGATTCAGTTTAAGCTGTCCGGCGGTGTAAGCGGAGATGGCGCAGGCATAGCCCACCCCGGCGCACTCCACCACAGCCAAATTGGGCTCCAGAATGGTGATGGGACCCTGTAAGTAAAAGAACATACAAATTACCTCAGAAATAGAAAAGAGAGAATGGAGAATAACGAATAGATAATAACTTATGAGATCCCCTTACGGGGATATATTAAAATTTTTCCCGAAGGGATGCCACACCCCTCCGAAGGGGCGAATTTCACTTAGGAACGAAGCGAAGCAAAGAAGTCGCTGACCTGGCGTGGCACAAAGAGATGGCAATGGCATCGGCGGCGTCGTCCGGGCGGGGGAGCTTTTCCAGCTTCAAAAGCCGTCTTGTCATGTCCATGACCTGATGCTTGGTGGCGTTGCCGTAGCCCACCACCGCCTGCTTGACCTGCATGGGCTTGTACTCAAAAATGGGAAGGTTCTCCTGCGCCGCCGCCAGCAAGACCACCCCTCTGGCATGGGCTACTCCAATGCCTGTAGTTACATTTTGCCCAAAAAACAACTCCTCGATGGCTAAAGCATCCGGTTTTGCCGTCCGGATCAACTGGCACACATCATTGTAAAGCATTTCCAATCTGCGGGGGAACTCCATGCCGGCAGGTGTGGTGATCACGCCGCAGTTTATGAGCCGGAAAGCATTTTTCTCAGCACCCAAAAGCGCGAAGCCCGTGGTGCCATAGCCGGGGTCAATGCCCAAAATGCGAATCTCAGCCATAGGGATGCACGATCCAGTAATAGTAGGAGATCACAGCCACGAGCATAATGGCAACAAGCACCCATGCAAAAACGATCTGCCATTTGGGGCGGGGGACATAATGCTCCCGCTGCTCCTCGGGGGTGGTCACTTCTTCCTCCGGCTGCTCCTGAGAAAGGTTCTTTTCTTCCTGTTGGCTCATAAATCATACCTCACCTGTTCTGTTTTTCTTCCATTATAGCACATATTTTCGTAATTTCCACAGAAAAATAGAAAGTCGGAAAATTTGAGATTTTTTATGCGGGAGAAAAGTATATATCGGAACCTGGCTTGGTTTTAGGAAGATGGCATCGGTGTAGAAGCCATTTACGAATGGTACGAAGATATGATGCCATTGCTTTTTTCGGAACTCCCTTGGTCAGATGTCTGGACAGTTTTATTGAGGCTTTTCCCGAAATCTGTACGATCTGCACCTGTGGATAACTTTTCAATTTTATTTTGCGGAAACGCAAGGAAAACAGGTGTTGACAACGCATGCTTCGGGGTGTATAATCGCATAAAACATAAGGAAGGAGAACTGACAATGTTCCGTTATTGCTTCAATGCAGTCGATAACAAGTCCGGTAACCCTATGCACTGGCTGGGGATCGGGCTTACATTGTCATACTCTTTTTTAGGATAATATCAAGGGATATACCATAAAGAAAGATGCAGTGCAAGCTCTAACCCCAAGTAGAGTTTGCGCTGTTTTATTTTTTAAGGAGGAAGGAAAATGGAAACATTACAAGCACTCACGCAGTATTACGGGAGCTACGACGAAGATAACCGCCTTAGCTCCCGGCGTGGCTCTGTCGAATATCTGACCACCATGCGCTACATCGAAAAATATCTTCGTCCCGGTATGCGGATTTTGGAAATCGGCGCAGCAACCGGAAGATACAGCCATTATTTTGCTCAGCAGGGTTATCAGGTTGATGCTGTAGAATTGATTGAGCACAACATTGAGATTTTCAAACGGAACACGAAACCCGGAGAGAAGATTACAATCACGCAAGGGAACGCAAAGGACCTGCGCGGCTTTAATGATAACACCTATGATATTACCTTGCTGTTGGGCCCCATGTACCATTTGTTTACTGAGGAAGAGAAACTGCAAGCTCTCGCGGAAGCAATCCGGGTCACGAAAAAGGGCGGGATTATCTTCAGCGCATATTGCATGGGCGATGCGTCTGTTCTCATGTACGGCTTTGTCCGTGGAGAAATCCATAACATTATCGAGAAATGTATGCTCGATCCGGTCACTTTTGAAACATTTTCCAAGCCCTGGGATCTGTTCGAATTGCACCGCAAGGAGGACATCGATGCATTACGCAGTCACTTCAATGTGACACAA
>JAZNYB010000046.1:0-16210 GCA_045594185.1 Faecousia sp.
CAATACACCGGGGTAGACCTGATTCAGTTCCTTTTGTAAAGCGGCGGCACTGACGGAATCACCGCCCACCTCCAAAAACTTGGCAAAATAGTCCAGCTCCTGCAGCCCCAGTACCTTTGCCCACGCCTGGGCCACTTGCAGCTCCGTGTCTGTTGGCTCGCCGCTAAGCTTGCCGTAAAGCTGTATCTGCTGATTTTGGCTTACTTCTTCCATCTTTCTCACCTCTGGGGGTAAACAATAGAATTGTTCATAAAGTTTGGCATCAAAATATCTTTTGCTCCAGCTTCCCAGGAAAATCCGGGGCGCATTGGAGCGCAGAGCCTTCCACAAAAGGCTTATGGCCTCCCGGTTAGACAGGGACAGGACCGCGTTTTTGCTTTGGTCGGACCCATGCTTTACTGCCATCCCCGCTTCTTCCCAGCCTGCCCAGTTCACCGTTTGGATCCATGGGGCAAGGGTGCAAAACGCGTCCAAATAGGCGTTGGCGGCAATATAATCTGCCTGTCCCGCCGGGTACAAAACAGAAGCATAGGAGGAAAACAGGAGCATAAAGTCCGGGGGATCGTTCTTTAGAGCTTCATACAGGTTGCTTGTGCCTGCCACCTTGGGAGCAAGAACACTTCTGAACTCCGGCCAAGTGCGTCGCAGATAGATCCCTCCGCCGGCAATCCCCGCAGCATGGAATACGCCCTGAATTTTTCCGTATTTCCGCCGCAAGCCTTCGATACAGGTCTTCAGGGCAGTGCTGTCTGCCACATCGCAGGAGATGACCTCCGCCTGGGGGGGCAGTTGGAGGGTTTCAATGTCCAAAGAAGACAGGGCGCGCCGGGTCAGCAGTGCCAAATGGATCTCCGGCTGCATCTTAGCCAGAGCCTCCGCCAGCACCAGACCCATTCCGCCCAGACCGCCTGTAATGAGATAAACCCCAGATTCGGAGAAGGAAAGCTCTCTGTCTTTTTCAGGTTTTATGCCTTCCAGATGGGGCACATAGCAGCGGTCTTCCCGGTATGCCACGGTAACATGGCTGTGTCTGCGCCGCAGGGCACGGAACAGCATATCCGGGTCTGCGGTCTTTTCCACATCCAGGCAGGAAACACGAAGCCTGTCGCACTCCAGAGGCAGAGCCTGCACCATAGCACTGAGGATGCGCCCTACTGGTTCAGCGGCTTCACGCTCCCCAAGGGAATAGGCATTTCCGGTGACCACCGTCAGCTCTGTCCTCCACTGCCTGCGGTTCTCCAGGAAGTGGCAAAGTCCAAACAGGAGCTTTACATCCTCCATGTTCGTATCCTGCCTGAGTCCGTGGAGGAAGATCAGCCGCTGGACAGGCTTTCGACCATCCAGCACCCGCAGCAGGTCACTTTCCCCTGCCACTGCTTCACAGGGGAAGCGGCTGCAAAGGGGGTGGCTTTCCTGTCTGGGATGGCACAGGAGCAAAACATTTTCCCGCTCCCGCTCCTGCGGGGTTTCTTCCCAAGCCTTCCAGACGATGTGATGGAAGGCATTTTCCTGATTTTTGCCAAAAATGGCATCCTCGCTCTGGTCAATATGCCGCATGGAATAGCGGCTTATTTGGGCGACAACTTCTCCTGTCTGGGTATACAGTGTTCCGTTATAGGTATCAAGACCGCCTGTCTGCTCTGCCTTTTCCATTAGACCATAGCTTTCTGTGGAGGTTTTCCCGTAAAGCCGGAGACTGCCGAAGCAGAAGGGCAGACAGAAGCCCTGATCGTTTAATACATTGCACCCATGAATGCTTCCGTCCAGCAGTGCCGGATACAGACCGTAAGGAGCAAGCACCGTCTGCTTTTCTTCCGGCATCCAAACATGGGTCAAAACCTGATTCCCTTTGGAGTACACCTGCAAGGGCAGATTCCAGTGAGGCCCAATCTGGATGAAGTCACCGCTGTTGGCAACATAGTCCTCCAGCAGGAAGGGATAAAATTCTCTTTGCAGACCGGAAAGTGCCGGGGCATCCGGCTCGCCCTCCAAAGGCAGCACCGTAGTCTCCAAATGGGGAGTCCATTCCTCCTTATCCCCGGAGGCACTTTGCACCGTGATCTGCCAGCCGGGCTGCTTTTTCAGAATCACCGTCTGCACCACCCGTTCCTCCTGCTCACCGCAGGTTAGGGGGCTCAGGAACACCAGATCCCGTAGCTCCATTTTCCCGGAGGGAAGCAAGGGCAGCATGGCAGAGCGGATCAGCTCTATGTATACCGTTCCCGCCAGAGTGTGGTGTCCACCCAGACAGTGTTCCCTCAGCTCCAGCGTGCGTTCTATGCTCATGCGGCTTTCATACACCCGGCAATCCCGGGTATCCACCAGAACCCTGTCCAGCAAGGGGTGGCGCAGCCGCTTTTCCACCGGAGGAAGGGTTTTCTTCTCCTGTTCGACCCAACAGGCTGTTTTTTCAAAGGGATATAAAGGCAGGGAAACCCGGCAGGCACCTTTGCTGTAAGCCGCCGCTTCCCAGTCCGGGTCAGCTCCAAGCAAATAATCCTCCATAATTTCCTGCCAGCCGCCGTAGCCACCGGAACAGGACGCACCGCCTAATGCTTCCTGTGCCAAAGCCCGGAAGTCCTCTTTTTTCCACAAGAGGAACGCTGCCCGAACCTTGTGCTCCCCACGGCTCACATTGGAGGTATAGCAAATATCCCGCAAGGACTCTGCGGTTTCATCAAAATAGTCAATATACTTGTGAATGACCCGTTTCAAAGCCGATTCCGTAGCGGCTGAAAGGGTGAGCACACAGGGTGTCAGTTCTTCTGTCTTCTCCCGCTCCGGGGCTTGCTCCAAAACCACATGGCAGTTGGTGCCGCTCATACCGAAGGAACTGACACCCACCCGCCGGGGAAGGCTTCCTTTCCAGTGAGACAGGCGGTCATTCACATACAACGGTGAGGAGATCAGATCCAATTGCCTGTTGGGGCTGTTGAAATGCAGGCTGGGGGGGATCATTCCCGTTTCCGCCACCTTCACAGCTTTGATCAGCCCTAAAATACCTGCCGCACTGTCCAAATGACCCACATTGGTCTTTGCCGAGCCGATGGCGCAGAACTGACATTCCTGGGTGTATGCCCGAAACGCCTTGGTCAGGGCATCAATTTCAACCGAATCTCCCAAACGGGTGGCAGTGCCGTGGGCTTCTATGTAGCCTGCGGTTTCCAATGGCAGCCCCGCCCGCTCCCAGGCTTCCAGAAGCATATCCTGCTGGGCTTCGGTGTTGGGAGCGGTAATTCCCACAGTCTGTCCGTCCTGATTAACGGTGCTTCCTTTAATAACAGCATAAATATGATCCTTATCCCTCAGAGCTGCATCATAAGGTTTCAGCAGCACCGCCGCTACCCCTTCTCCCCCTCCTGTTCCCTGAGACTTTTCGTCAAAGGTGCGGGTATAGCCGTCGGGGGAGCCCACGGTTACCTCTCCGGACTCTCCAAAATCCGGAGCAAGGATCACCTTTATGCCACCCGCCAGAGCCATGGAACATTCTCCCCGGCGCAGGCTTTCACAGGCAAGATGCACCGCCACCAGAGAGGAGGAGCAGGCAGTATCCACCAGCATTGCAGGTCCACGGAGATTCAGCAGATAGCTGATGCGGCTGGCGATGACGGAGTTGACCGTTCCTGCCAGTGCCTTGGCTTCTTCTCCGGGACTTACCGTCTGCATATACCGGGCGTAGCTCTGCGTTTCGCCGCTATAACCCACAAACACGCCGGTTCTGGTGCGGTTCAGCTTTTTGCCGCCGTAGCCCCCATCCTCTAAAGCATGCCATGCGGTTTGAAGAAAAAGTCTCTGTGCCGGATCCATCCGTCGGGCATCTTTGGGTGTGACCCGGAAAAAAGCGGGATCAAACCGGTCAATGTTTTCAAAATATGCCCGTGGCTCAATGCGGGGGTTCTGTCCCCATGCCTGGTAATAGTTCTCTATCTGTTCCCTGCGGGCTTCCGGAAAGGGGCGAATATGGCACTGCCCCGTACACAGGGCTTGCCAAAGCTCCTCCACACTTTCCATATCCCCGATCCTCGCCGCCATGCCAATGACAGCGATGCCCTCCTCCTTCCGGGTCGGGAGGTCCACGAGAGCGTCCAGTTCGGAAAAGCTGAAGTCTGTATCTTTCATATGGGCATCCCCCAAATTCAGGTTTATAGTTCCCACTGCGCCCACCGGCGTATGCGTTACGCGAAGCGGCATATTTTCAATCCGTCTGCGCCAGCGGACACCTTTACCGACCAACGGTCGATTTCATATTTGCAAAGCAAATATTTCACAGCGAAGCTATTTCTCTCGCCGCAAGGCGAATTTCACTGCGCAAGGCACCCTTGCGCCTATATTCCCGCTTCGTGAGAAATTCGGGCAAGCTGTTCCTTGCGGTGTTTGGGATCCTTATAGCACCAGGCCTTCCGCTCCTCGAAGGGATAGGCAGGAAGCTCCATGCCGGGGATAATGCCGTCGGCGTAGAGCTTGGAAAGCTCAAAATCCTTTCCTCCGGCAAAGGCTTCTGCCAGCTCCAAAAGGCTCTTGCCCTCAACAGGCAGGTAGTGGGTCTTTTCTCCCACAGCATTCCAGTTGATGGGGCGTTCAGCAAAATGCACATCATCGCTGGTACGCCCGGTTTTGAGGAAATGTTTCAGCTTTTCTTTCAGGTCTGTCACGCTGTAAGTAACAACCGCCAACCGTTGCTCCTTGAACAGAAGCCGCCGGCTGCTAAGATTTCCGCAAACACTGCGAAGATTGACCTCCGGGTGTTCCTCCAAAAAGGCAATATACCGCTTGATATATTCCTTCATAGACCAGGAAGACTTCGCCGACAGTACAAACAGCTCCTCCTGTCTCTGTGGAAGCTCTTTCTGCTCCTGCTTTGGAGCCTCCTTTTCCACAAAGAAAATGCTGGTGCCGCCATAGCCATAGGTAGAGATCAAACTGCACCTCTGCCCGGACTTGGGTTCTTTCCACGGACGGAGCATATCATTGATATAGAAGGGGGAACGGCTGAAGGTAAAGGAATCCTGAGGCGTGACAAAATGGTACATGGGAGGAATCTGTTTCTTTTTCATGGCCATGGTAGCGATCATCATGCTGGTCACACCGATACAGGAGTGCAAATATCCCAAATTGGTAAAATTGCTGATGGCGCAGAATTGCCGTTTCTCCGTAAACTGGCGCAAAGCCCCGGAAACACCGGACAACTCAATGGCAGTCTCCAAGGCGGATACAACACCCTCGCTGAGATAAAGCTGGATATCCTCTGCGCTGATTTGTGCTTCTTTTATCGCCTTTTCCGCACTCTTTTTGTGGATCAGGGCACTTCCTCTGGCAAAGGTTCCCTCTCTGCCGTTGTCCCAGAAGGCGGCTCCACTGATCACGCCATGGATACGATCCCCGTCCGCCAAAGCACGGCTCAATCGTTTGAACACCAAGGCTCCGCTGCCCTCACCGTTATAAACACCGGCGGGCTCCCGGTCATAAAGACGGGGTACCATAGCATCGTCGTTGGTGATAAAATCCGTACCCTGATTGTACAGCTTCAGGGGGGACAGATCTGTATACACGCCCACCGCAACCGCAGTGGCGCACTCGTTGCTGCGAATGGCATTGATCGCGTTGTAAATGGCAACCCCGGAAGCAGGACAACTGCAATCCATAGAGTAGGTAGGTCCATGAAGGTTAAAATAGTTGGAAACACGGGTCGCCAAAGCTGCCGGATAGTTAAGCTGAGACTCCACCGGTGTCATATAGTAATTGCTGCGCTTCATGCACAGGGTCGTATATGAAAAAATGGCATCCTTGGAAAAATCGTTGCCCACGAAAATGGGGGTGCGGTTTTCCCGCAGGCGTTCGCCCAAATAGCCGGCATCCTCCAAAGCCCGATAGACGGATTTGAAGATAAGGCGGGCATTGGGGGGCAAATACTCTGCCTGATCGTCGTCGATTTCAAAAAAACGGTTATCAAAGCTGTCCAAATGAGGGACAAAGCTGCCCTTGCAGAAGCCCCTCTCGTCACCGTATACCGTGGGAGGGGCGTAAAGAGCTCCCCGAATCAGATCCAGTCTTCTTCTGGGGCAGCGGTCAATGGTGGTATGCCGCTGGGCTACCACATCCCAGATCTCCTCCGGACTCTCTTTATCTCCCAGATAACAGCCCATGCCGATAATAGCGATATCGTCCGGCTCGTTGATCCTTTTCAGCAGACTAACGGCAGCCTCCTTTTGAATCAGCCCTTTCTTCAGCTCTTGGATCACCATTTGAGATAAGGCGTTGGAACTGAGCATCGTCTGCCTCCTTTCATCCTTGCAGGGAGATCGAAATCAGAGTCTCCTGTGCCAAAAGCAGGAATCTCCGCGCGATTTCCTCCGCAGGGGTATGTTTTTCCGCAAAATTTTCTCTCAGAAGCTCTGCGCAGCGGTCAAACGCCTCCTGAGAAATGGACTGTGGCGGCTGGGCGAACAGTGGCTTTAGCAGCTCCCGCATTTCCTTTTCCTGCGCATCCAGACGCTTGCCGTCACAATTATCGTTTTCGTTGGGAGTCGCAGCGGCGATACCAAACAGCCGCTTGGCACAATAATCCAGACTCCACAGCCGCTTACACTGAAAGCCTGACCAAATATACTGAGGATCTCCCGGTTCATCCAAACGGGCAGTGACCAGTTCCCCGGCGTTGCAGGATGCTCCCATAAATTTCGGTTGCGCATCAAAGCACACCCGCCCGGGACCAATATCCACACAGGGACAGTCCTCCGGCAATAACAAAGGCTCTGTCTCTCCCAAGGCAGTCTCCACCGCCTGTAAAATCTGCTTCTTTTC
This sequence comes from Faecousia sp., assembly GCA_045594185.1. Classification (GTDB taxonomy): domain Bacteria; phylum Bacillota; class Clostridia; order Oscillospirales; family Oscillospiraceae; genus Faecousia. Next base: position 6,802 of record JAZNYB010000046.1, read on the forward strand.
CGTCAACGCGCCGTAAGAAAGGGAGTAAACCGGGCGTTTGGGCAGTTGTATCTGCCGGGGAGACAGTGCTTTCCCCCGCAGTGTCTCCACCGCCGTCTCCAAAGACAAGGCTTCTCCCGCCACCAGTGCCGTGAGCAATCCCATCCCCTGTCCGCACAGGAGCATTTCCCCCGTCTGGGGGTAGGTTTTTTCATAAAGCCGGAAGTTGGCAAGGCTTATGACCATGACCGCCGCCCGCTGCTCAGATAAATGACATGGATATGGTTCTTCCCTGTAAAACAGGCAGCGATGCAGGGGAAGTCCCAGCTTCTTCTCTCCCTTTTTGCAGAAGGAGCGGTAGTCCGGTTCCTGTTCATAAAGCTCCCGCCCCATGCCGGGATAAAAAGCACCCTCATGAGGAAATAATATCCAATGCTTCATGCCCTTCCTCCTATTCGTCCAGCAAAGCGGACAACTCATCCATTGCCAAGTCTCCGCTCATATAACGGGCAACCAGCGCCTCCACATCGTCATCTATGGATTCCAGTGCGCGTTCCTCTGTGTCCAATTTTTGGCGGATACAGTCCCCGATGCCCTCCGGGGTGGAGTAGGCATACAGATCCACCACCGTCAGGCAGGGGTATTCCTCCTGCAAAAGAGTAAAAAACTCGCCTGCCAGAATGGAGTTTCCTCCGCACTCAAAAAACATATCCTGCATATGGATGCTGTCGCATTGCAGCACCGTTGCCCATGCCCTGAGAACATAGCGGTCGATGGCATCGAAGCTGTCCTTTCCGGTCACGGTCAGTTGTTCAAATTCTTTCATATTGCCTCCCGTTAAAAGGGAAGAAGCAGCTTCTGCTCCATGCCTGTGTCTGCCAAAAGGTCGGAGAACCGTTCAGCCTGCTCCCCTTCCGGGCAGCCCTTGGTGGTGAGAATGGTTTTGAGCAGACGGGCGCCTTCCAGCATTTCCCCTTCTGTTGCTTTCCGCCCCTCAGATTCTACCTGCTCCTGCATTGCCCGCAGGCGGTTGTAGGGAGCGATCACGCCCTGCCGGTAGATCTCGTTGTCCCAGCAGGTATTCCGGGCAGATACGGCAAGCCCCATGCACCGGGAAAGGAAGGGAATATAACTTGCCTCCACATATGCCTTGAGCTTTTCCGGCTCTCCCCCGTCATCATAGGCAAAGACCTTGATCTCCGAGTAGTTTCGCTTCATAAGCGATTGCAGTACATGACCGGGTCCCAGCTCCACGCAGTATTCTATATTGGCACGGCGCAGCCATGTCATGCACTCTACCCACCGCACAGGCTCTACCATCTGCCGCACCAGCAGTTCAGGGATTCCCCCGGCATTCTCGTAGGGATAAGCAACCGCATTGGAAAGTACCGGACAGGCAGGATTCCGGAAGGCATACTTTTTCAGTTCTTCACGGAACAGCTCCGCTGCGGGAGCCATGAGAGCGCAGTGGAAGGGCGCGCTCACATTCAGCTCCCGGCACTTGACCTCGTCTCGCTCCAGAGCATCCACAACCCTTTGCACCTTGCCGCGATGACCGGAGATGACAGTCTGCACATGGGAATTATAGTTGGAAATGCTTACGATCCCCAGATCATCCGTCTCCTGTCTGCACAGTTCCTCCACCCTTGCAACATCCCGAGTCATGACCGCAAACATAGCACCGTCCGCATCCTGCAGGTTCATAAACTCGCCCCGTTTTTGCACCAGGCGTACTGCGTCTTCAAAATCCAGAGCATCAGCACAGGTAAGGGCGGTAATTTCTCCCAGACTGTGACCTGCCATAGCATCCGGCTTCAGCCCCAGCTCCTCCCGGCACACCCGGTACATGGCATAGCCGGTGGTCAAAATAGCAGGCTGTGCGTTTTTGGAAAGAGTGAGGGTAGCAAGGTCACTCTCCCAGCACAGCTTTTTCATATCCATGCGCAGAGCATCTGCCGCCCGTTCAAAAATCTCCGAAGCGGTTTTGCTGGCATCGCACAAAGCCTTGCCCATGCCTACATACTGAGCCCCCTGTCCGGGGAATAAAAATGCTTTTTTCTTCATGGCTCTTGTCAGTCCCCAAGGACTGCGCTCCACCTCTTTTCTCAATATTTATTGGAAGCTGTCCTCCCGGAAATATTCCAGCATATCGTCCACTGCCAGATCTCCCTTTTCAAAGCGGGCAAGAACATCCTCCTGCCCCGGCTTTTGGGTATCTTTACCCCGCAGGGTGTCAATATGCGCCGCCATTTCCTCCACGGAAGGATAGGAGAAAATATCGGATACATTCAGCAGATTGTCAAATTCTCCGTTGAGCACCCCAATGAGATCCGTGGCAATGATGGAATTTCCTCCCAGAGAGTTAAAGCTGGCGTAGATGTCGATCTCGTCGATGCTCAAAACGGCGGCGTAAATATGTGCCGTCCGGATCTCTGTATCCGTAAAGCTCTCCTTGCCTAAGATCTGGAGATTTTCCGTATTATGTGCCTTTCGCTCTGCCGGGGCCGCAGTCTGCTTTCGGTAGACCCGCAAATTGGCAGACAGCCGTCTGGACAAGGCAAACGGCAGATTCTCCTCTCCCACCCGAAGCAGGAAATCGGGATTGACCTTGCCGGGTATGAGATTATAATGCTCCAGAGACAAGATCCGCTCCAACGCCGCCATAGCCTGCCGGGTGGGAATGGGCATAAAGAGCATAGCGTTTTCGTCCACCTGATAGTCTGCCGCCATGCCGACCTCGCTCCATGCCGGCCAGTTGATGGCATAGGCAGCCAGCCCTTTGCTTCTCAGGTAAGCGGCATAGACATCCATAAAGGTATTGGCAGCGGTGTAGTCTCCCTGTCCCGCGCCGCCCATGGCAGTTTGCATGGAGGAATACATGACGAAGCAATCGGGTTTCGCTCCTGCCAGTGCTTCATAAAGGGTCATGGCTCCCAGCATCTTGGGTCTAAGTACCCTATGAAGCTGCTCATCCGGCTTTTGGTAGAGGAAGCCGTCTCCGGCCACCCCCGCAAGATGGAACACTCCCGCAATGCGTCCATATTTTGCCTGCATCTCCTGCACAATGGCAGTCATTTGAGGCAGGTCGCAGCAGTCGCCCCAGCGCAGCTCCGGCTCCACACCCAGCTCCCTAAGCTGCTTCAGCTTGGAGATCTGGCGGCACAGCTTCAAATTCGTGCCTTCTGCCAATATCTCCTCCCACCGGCTCTCCGGGGGCAGAGGACTGCGCGCCACAAGGCACACAGGATTTTTCCACACACTTCCAAGGAAGCCTGCCAGCTCCATGCCCAGGTCACCGGTGCCGCCGGTAATGAGGCAAACGCCCTCTCCACGACGGGGTGCTTCCCCTTCCTCCAGATTGATCTGGTTCAGGGTGGGGCAGTAGAGCTTCCCGTTCCTGCAAGCCAGCAGCAAAGCATCCGTGCCACCCACCAGCAGCTCCGGAGGAAGCTCTCCACGATCCGCATCCACACACTGGAAGCTATAACCCGGACATTCTGCCCGAAGGGTTTTGGCAAGAGAGAGGAATGCCGCCCCGTGGGGATTTCCGCTCTCCCCTTCCAGAACAGGGTACGCCCTGCGGGAAGCCAGAACAAATCGAACCTTTCCCCGCAGCTTTCGCTGCATACTTCTTGTAAGCATAATCAGGCTCAAAACGCCTGTGTGCAATTCTTCATCGTATTGAGCGGCGGTGGTCTGCTGTGTCCGTTCTGCCGTCCAAAGATGGTATACATTGGGGATATTGCTCTGTCCCAGAGCATCCAGCAATTGATCGTAGTCCTTCTGTTGTGTGCCTACGGTGTAGCAGTCGTTGCCCAAACAGGCAAAGCCGTCACCCTGGCGCACCCGGTAGACTTTCCTCCCGGAAAGAGCATCCAAAAGCCTCTGATCCTCACCAAAGACCAGACAGCAGCCCTTTTCTCCAAGAGGCGTGACCTCTCCCTGCCACAAATGCCATTGCATCTGATAATACTCATTGGCGCTATAGCCGCTGAGCTCCGTCACCTTTTTGGTCACATATTCCTCAATAGATGCCAAAAGCTTTCCGGATTCATCCACAAAGTACGCCTTGTAGGTCATGGTGTCCGCTCCGGGATTTCCCCCCAGCCGCTCCACATAGCTGTAGAAGCTGCCGGGAATTTTTCCGTAGATATGCAGACCCCGGTACATATAGGGTAAGTACAGCTCCCCTCCCGCCGTTGCCTGAATGGGCAGATTGAGGGCGGCATCTGTCAAAGAGGGATGGTAACGGTAGGAGGACAGTTCTCCCGCAAAAATCCCCGGGAGCCGCATCCGGGCAAGGATACCCCCTTCTGTCTGGGTCATCTGCTCTACACCATGCCAATGGGGTCCCAGATATACGCTGTCGTCCCGTTCTTCTTCGGGGAGCTTAAAGTCCACAGGTGTTTTCTGTGCAAGAAGCGGCGTGATGTCTCTGGTTTCCGTAGTGGGTTCTCCCGCCGTCAGGGTCGCCTCCATATGCTTGACCCATGCAGGCAGTCCGTTCCGGCTTCCGGTGGGGCTGGCAACATAAATTTGCAGTTCTTCCTCCTTTTTGTTCAGCACCAGATGCGCCTTGATACAGCTCCCGTCAGAGGGAACCACCAAAGGCGTACGGAATACCACACTGGTAAAGCACAGCTCCTCCGTGGGGAAATACTGCCTTGCCGCCTCCACTGCCGCTTCCAGATAGGCAGTGCCGGGGACAATATTCTGTCCAATGATCTTATGCTCCTTTACCACCCATGGTTTTTCACAGGAAAACGGCAGCTCGTAAATGGTCTGCTCCGCGGAATCTGCCAGACAAGCGGAAATCAATGGGTGGGGATAATTCTGAGCGGTTTGTTCTATTTTCGTTATTTTCAGGTCGCCCCAGCACAAATTCCGGGCGAAGGCATAGGGGGGAAGGGATACCTTTTGAAGCATCTCGCTTCCGAAAAGGGAAGCCCAATCCGGCTGCGCGCCCTGTACATAAAGCTGCGCCAGCCGGGACAGGTCAGGCTTTCCTTGCAGCAGCTCCCGCGCCTGCTTTGTCAGCTCCTTCCATTGGGATTCATACAGCTCGCCTTTCTCAATGTGGCTGCGGCGGCTGGAGACAATGCGGTGATGCCCGGATAAGTATTCTCCACTTTGGAGCTTGCGGGTCAATTCTTCTATACTGTGGGCTGTGACCGCAAGACGGTATTCATAGTGCCCCCGCCCAAGAGCCGCCGTATAGCACACTTCCCGCAAAGACATTTCCTTATGCTTCGGCAAAAAGCGGCAATAACGCTCCACCAGACGGTTCAGGGACTCCTCCGTTTTGGCAGACAGGAGAAACAATTCCTCTGTTTCGGAAAGACGGGGCGCAGGTGCTTCATACTCCTCCACGATCATGTGGACATTGGTGCCGCTGAAGCCGAAGGAGCTGATACCCGCCCTTCTGGGGTGGTCGCTCTTTGTCCAGGGCAAAGGACGGTCTACAATATACAGAGGAGAATCCGCAAAGGCGATATGAGGATTTGGCTCCTCAAAATTCACCATGGGAGGAAGGGTTTTATGGCGCAGTGCCAGAACCACCTTCAAAAGGCTCGCGCACCCGGATGCCGCCACCAGATGACCGATGTTGGTTTTTACTGAGCCAATGCCGCAGAACTGCTTTTTCTCCGTGAACCGGGCAAAGGCATTGCTCAGACCCTGCACTTCAATTGGGTCACCCAAAAGGGTACCTGTGCCGTGGGCTTCCACATAGTCAATGGTATCCGGCTGCACCCCCGACCGCTTCCACGCCTCCACGATCACATCCTCCTGTGCCAAAGGATTGGGAGAGGTAATGCCGGAGGACTTGCCGTCGCAGTTGATGGCACTGCCTTTGATAACGGCATAAATAACATCCTTGTCCCGCTGGGCAGCAGCCAGAGGCTTCAGCAGGAAAGCGACCACTCCTTCCCCAAACACAGATCCGCTGCTCTTTTTATCAAAGGTACGCACCCGCTGATCCTTGGCGGTAACAGCACCCAGACCGGAAATTCCTGTCTCCTCCTCCGAAGAATCCACACTGCCCGCACCCACGGCAACGCCGCCGGCAAGTGCCATTTCGCATTCGCCGTTTCTAAGGGAATTGCAGGCTTCATGGAGAGCCACCAATCCCGAGGAACAGGCGGTGTCAATAACCATGGCAGGACCTTTCAGATTAAAGGCATACGCAAGACGGCTCGCCAGGATGCCTTCCCATGTACCGGTCATTTTCATGCTGTCCGGGGCTGTGATGTATTTATAGTTTAAGGTGTTGGTATAATCCTTGCCAACAAAAATACCTGTGCGTGTGTCCTGAATGGTATTCGCCCCATAGCCCGCATCCTCAATGGCTTCCCACGCCACTTCCATAAAGACACGCTGAGTGGGGTCGATATACTTGGCTTCCTTGGGAGGAATCCCGAAAAAGCCGGAATCAAACTTATCAATATCCGAAATACACGCCCCCAGCGTTTGCTCCAAAGTATCCTCCAGCTTATCCTGAGTGGGGGGCATTTCCACAAACTCCGCATAGTGGGGATTGCGGTAAGGCTCCGTGATCCTCGCCCGCTCCAGACCAATGGCAGTGAAGCAATTTCTCATATGTAACACATTGTCCCAAAATGCCTCCGGGTTATCTGCCATAGGAAGCCGGGCGCCGATGCCGATGACCGCGATATCCCGGCTGCCTGCGTTTTTGCTCTTTAATTCCTTCAAAAAGGTAACTGCCTGCTCCTGACTGATGCGTTTTGCCGCCAGCTCACGCAGGACATATTGTTTCAAATCTACCATAGAAAATTCCTCTCAAAGCAATGTGGTTTGCAGGATATGAAGCAAGGCATCCGGCTGCTCAAACAGGAAGAAATGCCCTCCTTCTACGGTCAGAACACGCCCCTGCCCATGCTCCAGCCAGTGGCTCATATCCGCGGTCATGGCACTGCCGTCCTGCCTGCCGTTGACCACTGTAAAGGGACAAGCCAGCTTTTCTTTCTTAGGTGTCCAGGCATACAATTCCGAGAGCTTAAAGTCCGCCCGAAGGATAGGAAGGAAAATGCTTCTGAGGGCATCGTTTTTCAGTACCTCCTTTGTGGTGCCGCCGTAACGATACACGACTTCCAAAAACTCCTTCTCCGGGAGCTTATAATACTCCGTAGGAGCATCCATATCCTGAGGGGCTTTTCTGCCACAGAAGAAAATATGGAAAGGGCGGCACTCCGGCTTCAGGTGGTAATAGGTTTCAAAGGCGAGAAGGGCTCCCATGCTGTGACCCAGGAGGGCATATTCTTCTCCGGGGGTCACCTTCTCCATGATCTGCCCCGCCAGGTCTGCCGCCGCCTGATCCACGGTTTCAAAAAAAGGTTCCCGTATTCTGCGGCCATGTCCCGCCAGCTCAACAGGACAGATCCCGATCGCAGGATCGATCCGCTTTTTCCACTGGTAATATCCATCAGCGGAACCGCCGGAATAAGGAATACAAAACAGCTTCATTCCATCTCTCTCCCTTGTAAAAGATCATCCACCGTGACCTTTTTGATTTTTAATTCTTTCTCAGCGCAATAAGACAGTGCGTATCCCTGAAAAAGGAAGGTCTCCATGACTGTTCCCAAAGGAGACGCTTCCCACAGATTTGTTTCCTTCATGGGGTAGATGATGCCCTGTCCCGTATATTTTCCGTAGCTTTCTTTCCTTGTCCAGAGCTTGGCAAAGGCGATCTCCGGATCACTTTCTTCTTTCAATAAAGCCAATTCCTCCAAGCTGCACACCTGCTTTGCCACAGACAGATGCCCCCTGGTCCAGTCCTGTACATCCACCCCAACAGGCGCATGGGAAAGACCGCAGGCAGCCGCCAATTGGCAGTGAGACAGATTAAAATGCAGCCATTCCAGCCCCGTCAGCACCGGCTTTCCTTTGCTGTAGTTCAGAATTGGCTTCCGGGTAATGCCATATTCCTCTTTCAGCCCATATTGCAGCAGCAGGAAGGAAAAGATGCTTTGCACCCGGTCTTTATGAAAGCGATACCTTGCGGCATACGATCTTCTTTGTTCCGTCACCAGAAGACCCGCCCGCTCCATCTGCTCCGGGGTCACGAAGGTCAGACCCTCCAAAACATATAGCACGCTTAGCCCCCCTTTACCAGCTTCAAAAGGCTTTACTATTGCAAAATACACAAAAAAAGCAAACAAACCACCAGTTTATTGCAACGATTATACATCATAGTTTGCCACTTTACAAGAAAATTTTTACATAATTTCTATAGGTACAGCCTATACTTTCAGTTATCCTGTCCCCTGCGGGACACAAAAAGTCCCCGCCATGAAAACACAGCAGGGACGATTCTTATTTCAGGGATTTAGATGCCAGCCAGCTTCAGCAGCTCGGGAACCTTGGCTTCCCAACCCAGTGCCATGATGTGAACACCCTGACAGTAGGGGCGACACTCCTTGATGATCTGAGCGGCGATCTCCACGCCGGTGATACCAGCCTTTGCCCGCTCCTTGTCGGCGGCCAGAGCATCGATCATATGCTGAGGCACATGGACACCGGCCACATTATTGTTCATAAACTTTGCCATGCCCGCGGACTTGGGGATGATCACGCCCAACTGAACAGGCACGCCAAACTGCTTGGCTTTTTCCATGAAGGAGATGAACTTCTCGGAATCAAAGACAGCCTGAGTCTGGAAATACTGGGCACCCGCCATAACCTTGCGCTCCATTTTGGCAAGCTGCGCATCCACGCTGTCAGAGCAGGGGGACACAACCGCACCCTTGGCAAACTTGGGGGCTTCCCCTACCAGAGGATTGCCTGCAAGATCCGTGCCCTTTTCCAACTGGCACACGGTGTGCAGCAGAGAAACAGAGTCCAGATCGAAAACAGGCTTTGCCCCGGGATGGTCGCCCATCTTGGTGTGGTCACCAGTCAGGCACAGGATGTTGTCAATGCCCAGCATGGCGGCACCCAACAGCTCGGACTGGAGGGCAATGCGGTTGCGGTCACGGCAGGTAAGCTGGAGAATGGGGGTAAGACCGGCATTCTTCAAAGCAACGCAGGCAGGCAGACTGCCCATACGCATGACGGAGGACTGGTTGTCCGTCACATTCACGGCGGTGATACCACTGAGGTATTCCTTGGCTTCGGATACAACATGATCGGCATTGATACCCTTGGGAGGGCCAACCTCTGCGGTAACCACAAACTGACCGTTATCAAATAATTGGGTAATTCTCATAGTATTACTCCTCACTTTACTTTACTTCAAAGTCGGATCGTAGCCATGTCGTTCTGTGAGCCAAGGAGTTGTTAGTCTCTCTTGTCTTCCTAAGACCGCTTGGCCTCCGACTTCCCTTGGGAGGGCCAACCTCTGCGGTAACCACAAACTGACCGTTATCAAATAATTGGGTAATTCTCATAGTATTACTCCTCACTTTACTTTACT
>JAZNYB010000047.1:0-12723 GCA_045594185.1 Faecousia sp.
GTGCAGGTTCAAGTCCTGTTACCCGCACCAGAAAACGACAGATTCCGACAGGAATCTGTCGTTTTCAACTAAATCCACCCTTGCGGGTGGGTGAAATATTGCTTTGCAATGTGAAATACGCCTGCGGCGTGTGAAATTCGCTGTGAGCAGCGAGTGGGTGGATTTAATTTCACTTGATGCGATAGCATCAAATTTCACAATTTACGGAGTAAATTATTTCACCGTGAGCGTAAGCGAACGATTTCACTAAAAACGAACGGTTATGTAAGAGTTCGAATTCATATGCAAAAACAGCAAAAACATCTTTTTCGTAGCCCATAGCCAGAAAAAACCACGCTTTTGCGTGGTTTTTTCAGCTATATTCTCTTTAGTCGAGTTAAATTGGCGTTGTCAGCTAAATTGGCTTGTACCGGCTAAACTGCCTGTGGTCGGATTAAGCGAATATAATTTTGCTTCATGGAGTGGAATTTTGCTATGAAGTAATTTTGCAGCTGACACAGGAGACTACATTTTACAACCTGACATGGTTAATATTGACTTGCCGCATATGCCATGATAAGATATTGACAGAGATTTCTTTACCGGTTTATTCAAAGGAGGTAGGTTATGTTCCATATCCATACAGGCAACGGACAGGCAATGGTTAATCTGGGCCCTGTCAACGGATTTATGCGCTGGAAGCATCCCAATGGTACAGTTTTTGAAGGAGAATGGAGAGATGGCATTCCCCATGGGAACATGACAGTCACCTACCCCGACGGAACCCTTATGATCACCCACTACTATCTTGGCACGCTTCAGGGACATACCGTTGTGGAAAGACCTGATGGTTACCGCTTGGAATGTGAATTTAGAGATGGCAAGGCAAATGGTCAGGGAACCGCGCGCTGGCCGGATGGCTGCACCTACGAGGGAAACTTCGCTGACGGTGTGCGTTCCGGCATGGGAACTATGCGTGCCCCCGATGGTGGTGTCTACAAAGGCTATTGGCATAATGACCTGCGCAGCGGTAAAGGCATCTTTTCCCACCCTGATGGCACCTGTTACGAAGGTATGTATCAGGACGATAGGGCAAACGGGCGGGGTATCCTTTCTGTTAGTGACGGTCGGCGTTACGAGGGCGAATGGAAAAACGGTAAATATCATGGACATGGCATTTTTGTTTGGCCGGACGGTATGCGTTATGAGGGAGAGTTTCAGGACGGTGAACGGAAGGGTCAGGGGATTATGACATGGCCGGATGATTCACGATATGAGGGAGAATTTAAGAACGATCGACGTTGCGGCTACGGCGTTTTTACCGATGCCTGGGGTGGTCGCTACGAAGGACAGTGGAAAAAGGATGTTTGCTGGGGCAAGGGGCGCAAGGTGTGTTTCGATTTTTCAGTATATGATGGCAGGTGGCGGCAGGACTTTCCTCACGGAAAAGGCGTAACCACCTGGCCTAACGGAGAATCCTACATAGGCTACCGTCATAAAGGTCAATTTTCCGGTTGGGGTACATACACAGACTGCAACGGGAAGCGGTACCGGGGTTTTTGGCGCGATGGCTGTCTGCTCCTTTGCAAAAAAGCTCCCAAACCCGGCAGTCAGTTTGCTTTTACCGGGCAGGGGAAAAGAGAGTATGTGAACTACCGCTATGAGGGCGGTTTCCGCGATGGTATGTGGGAAGGTTATGGCGTAGCGGACTGGAACGACGGAACCCATTACGAGGGCGAGTTCAAAGATGATAGGAAGCATGGCTACGGTGTCATGATCTACCCTAGTGGCGACCGCTACGAGGGTCAGTGGCAATTCGGCACAAAGCATGGTCATGGACGCTATATTCGTCAGAAAACCGAGTATGAGGGTGAATTTGTCGATGGAAAACGACACGGCTATGGCGTTACTCGAACGAAAGCCGGTGACATTTGTGAAGGATACTATCATAATGACAAACGGCATGGAAAGGCAGTCTGTACTTTCGTAGATGGAACTCGTCTTTATTGTACCTTTGAAAATGGGGTCATTGTGGGTCAGGGCGAAAAGTACTATTCTGACGGCGGCGTTTACAAAGGAAATCTGAGCAACAAAGGACTTCCTCATGGTATTGGCGTATGGGAGCTTCCGGACGGTAGCCGCTACGAGGGAGATCACGACATGGGCTTCCGCCACGGTAAGGGCGTACTGATCCTGCCTGATGGCACCCGTCAGGAAGGGCGGTTTGAAAAGGATCAATATGTTGGCCCTGAAAACGAACCTTCTTTGGCACCACCTCCGGACGAGATAAAACCAAAGGAACGATGATACAAGGGGTATAAAAACTCCATCTTAATAAACAGGCTGTGCCGGAAGGTGCAGCCTGTAAAAAATGTTATTGATAAGCGACTGAATCGGTGGAAGAATCGCAAATTCAGGAGAAAATTCTTGATTTTTCAGAGGAAAGTCAAAAAAGTGTTGCATTGAATTGTGATTTATGATAATGTAATAAAGGACATAATATTTCTGTTTACAGGAAACGGAGGAACAGCTATGCCGGAAGAAATCAAGAAACAAGCAGCCCGGGCGATTCTGGAGCTGCTCCAAAAGGCAAACTTAAAAAAGGGCAGCCTTTTGGTCATTGGTTGCTCCTCCAGTGAAATGGTTGGAATGACCATCGGCAAAAACTCCAGTATGGAGGCGGCGAAGGCTGCCTTTGAGGGGATCTATCCGGTTCTGCGGGAGCATGGTGTGGAGCTGGCTGTGCAGTGCTGTGAGCATTTGAACAGAGCATTGATCTTGGAGGAAGAAGCTGCTTTGCGCCGGGGCTATGAGGTGGTGAATGTAAGACCCCAGCCCAAGGCGGGCGGTTCTTTTGCCACTGTAGCATGGGCGAGCTTTCAAAATCCTGTTGCTGTGGAGCATATCAGGGCGGATGCAGGGCTGGATATTGGTGGCACGCTCATTGGAATGCACCTGAAAGAGGTGGCTGTTCCGGTGCGCCTTTCTTTGAAGAAGATCGGGCAGGCTTCCATTCTCTGCGCCCGTACACGCCCCAAATTCATTGGCGGCGAGCGAGCTGTTTATTGCGACGAAATGAAATAACATCGTTGGCATCTGAATGAGTTAAAATAGGGAGGAGGGCTTCCGGTGAGAAAAATCCTCTGGTTTACCTTGGGCTTTGGTGTTGCTTGCGCCATTGGGACATATTTTGCTCCGGGAAACTGGCTGTTTTTGATGGCGGCGGTGATGCTTCTGGCATATGGAGCATTTTCTCTTGTTCGCCATAGGCATATTGCATTTGCGGCGGCAGCCTTGGCGGGTATTGGGCTGACTGTGGGCTGCTGCTGGTTTTTTGTTTATGACGGCATTTACTTGCAGTTTGCTCGGCAGACAGACGGAAGCACCCAATATGTAAGGCTGGAAGTAACGGATTATCCTACACAAACAAAGTACGGCTTTTCTGTGGATGGATATTTGACCTTGGAGAAAAGAAAGTACGGTTGCAGACTATACCTGACAGATCCGGAGATACTTCCCCAACCGGGCGATGCGGTGGAAGTGGAGGCAAAATTGCGCCTGACAACGGATGGTGGGGAGCATGAACCTACCTGGCATCGTTCTGACGGTATCTTTCTTTTGGCATATGGGGAAGACACGGCAGCGGTCATTCCCGGTAAAAACAGTCTGGCTACATTTCCCGCTCGCCTCAGGCGGGCTATTTCTTTGCTTCTGGAGGAGCTTTACCCGGAGGATGTGGAAGGCTTTGGGAAAGCACTTCTTCTTGGCGACAAATCGGGTCTGAGCTACACGCAGAGAAATACCCTGTCATTGGTGGGCATTTCTCATGTGGTTGCGGTATCCGGGCTGCATCTGTCTATCCTTTTTGGTATGGTGAAAGTTTTCACCGGAAGAAAACGGTTCCTGTCTGCCGTTGTGGGTGTCCCGGTAATTGTGATTTTTACGGCGGTGGCAGGGTTTACGCCTTCTGTGGTTCGCGCGGCAGCAATGCTGATTGTCAGCCTTATTGCACCTCTGGTGAACAGGGAATATGATGGCCCAACGGCACTTTCCATAGGAGTGCTGGTGTTGCTTGCCGCGAATCCCACAGTCAGTGCCGGGATCGGTTTCCAGTTATCCGTGGGTGCGGTTGCCGGAATACAGTGCTTTGAAAAATCCCTGGAGGCGTGGATGAAAGAAAAGCTGCCCCGGGGGAGCTTTTGGAAAAGAGCAGGTGGAACGGTGGCATCCTCTCTGGCGGTGACATTATCCTCCACGGTCTTTACATTTCCTGTTGTGGCGGCAAACTTCGGCTTGGTGAGTCTTGTGGCTCCTGTTTCTAACCTGCTTTTGTTGTGGGTTGTAAATTGCGTGTTTTATGGGATCGTGGCTTCCTGCGTTATTGGCGCGGCGTGGATGCCCCTTGCCAAACTCCTTGCATGGCTTGTGGGATGGCTGATTCGTTTCGTTTTGTGGGTCAGTGCGCTTTTGGGCAATATTCCATGGGCTGCGGTATATACGCAGGATAATCCGTACATTGGAGTTTTGCTTGTCTGCGTAGTTTTTCTCTTAAGCTTGTTCATTTTGTTCAAATATCAGGGCAAGCGGGTCGTAGCTTCGGGTCTGACCCTTCTTTTGCTTCTGGCGATGCTCATCCCCCGGTTGGAAACCTGTCTGGAAACCTATCGGGTTACGGTTCTGGATGTTGGACAGGGGCAGTGTATCGTTTTGCAAAGCCGGGGGCGTACATTTTTGGTGGACTGCGGCGGCTCGGAAGGGGAAGGAGCTGGGGAAACGGCTGCCCGCTATCTGCTTACCCAAGGTATTTCCCGTATTGATGGGCTGATTTTGACCCATTATGATGACGACCATGTTTCCGGTGTTCCTCATTTTCTAAGCCGAATCAGCACGGACGCGCTTTATTTGCCTCTTGTGGAGGATGAGCCGTTGTGCCGGGAAATTGGTAGCTTGGGGAAAAGCGTGTTTTATGTGACCAGAGATCTGCATATTACTTGGGAGGATGTGACTCTGGAGATTTTTGCCCCCGTTTCGGAAGGAAAATCCAACGAATCCGGACTTTCGGTGTTGTTTACCGTGGGAAAATATGATACACTGATAACCGGAGATATGGGAATATCCGGAGAATGGCAGCTTTTGAAGCGACATAGCTTTCCGGATATTGAATTGCTTATCGCAGGGCATCATGGCTCGAAACACTCCACAGGAGATACTCTTTTGGAGATGGTAAAGCCGGAACAGATCGCCATATCCGTGGGTGAGGACAACACCTACGGACACCCGGCGCAGGAGGTGCTTCTCCGGGCTGCAAGCTACGGCTGTGAGATCTATCGAACCGATCTGGCAGGGACACTAATATTCAGAGGTTAAAACCATGGCAAAGGAAATTGCGTTATCCTCCTTGGATGAATTTAAGAAAGACCTAAAAACCGGACAATACCGGCGGTGCTACATTTTATGGGGCGAGGAAACCTACCTTATGCAGCATTATTTGGCGGAGCTGCATAAAAAGCTCATCGACCCCTTGACGGAAGAATTTAATTTTCACCGCTTTTCCAATGAGAGCTTTACTGTAGATGCCTTGTGGGAGAGCGTGGAGAACCTTCCCATGATGGCAGAGTATACTCTGGTTCGGGTGGACGATGTTGACCTTTTTAAGCTGGTTGAAGCTGACCGGGAAAAGCTGATTTCCCTGCTTTCCGACTTACCGGATTATTGCACTTTGGTTTTTGTCTACGCAACTTCAGATTACAAGGCAGACAAGAGATTGAAAAAGCTCCATGATGCTTTGAGTAAGGCTGCTTTTGTAGTGGAATGTCCAAAACAGAGTCCCCGTGAGCTGACTGCCTGGATCGGGCGGCACTTCCGTACCCATGGAAAGACGATTTCCACCCAGAACGCAAATTATCTCATTGACATTACCGGGGGAACTATGACTGCTCTTTCCGGAGAGATCGAAAAGGTTGCCGCCTTTGCCCCTGATTCGGAGATCCGGAAGTCGGATATTGATGCGGTGGTCGAGCCTGTCATGGATGCGGTGGTATTTGATATGACCGATGCTTTGGGAGCAGGGGATTTTGAAAAGGCTATGGGAAAGCTGCAAGTCCTTTTCAAAATGCAGCAGGAACCCATTGCCATTTTGGGTGCGGTGGGAAGTCATCTGCGCCGGCTGTCTGCTGCCCGTATCCTTATGGACTGCGGCAAGGGGGGAGATGATCTCATGCGGGTATGCGGCATGAAGGACTATCCTGCCCGAAAGACCATGGCAGCCGCCAAGCAATTTTCAGTGCGTTTCTGCAAGCGGGCAGCAGAACTGGTGGTTGAGACTGACCAGAAGATGAAAACCTCCTACGACGACCCTCAGAGGCTGCTGGAGATGCTCCTTCTGCGGCTTGCACAGGAGATGCGTTATGATTAGAATTAAGGAAGTCATTGTGGTGGAGGGTCGCTACGATAAGAACACCTTATCCCAAATCGTGGATGCCACCATTTTGCAAACCAACGGTTTCGGGATATTTAAGGATAAGCAGCAATTATCCTTGCTGCGCCAAGCGGCGGAGAAGCGGGGACTGATTATTCTCACGGACTCCGACGGAGCGGGCTTTGTGATTCGCAATTTTTTGAAAGGTGCTATTGATCCCAAGCAGGTCAAACAGGCGTATATTCCTGATATTTTCGGAAAAGAGCGTCGAAAGGCTGCTCCCGGAAAGGAAGGAAAGCTGGGAGTGGAAGGAATGCGCCCGGAGGTTATTGTAGAAGCTCTGCGCCGGGCAGGAGCTACCTTTTTGGGGGAAGCTGACCAGTCCCCACGGGGCGGGATGACCAAGGCGGACATGATGGAGCTGGGGCTGTCCGGCTGGGATGGCAGTGCTGCCCTGCGGGGAAAGCTCATGAAGCATTTGAATCTGCCGGAGAAAATGAGTCCCAACGCTATGCTGGAGGCTCTGAACCTCCTGTATACCCGGCAGGAGCTGGAAGTAATTTTGGAAGGTTTGCAATGACGATCGTTGGTGTAACAAAGGAGAATTTTGCGCAGGCAGCGGAGGTTTATGAGATTTCCTGGCGGGCTTCCCATGAGGGCATTTGCACAGCGGAATTTCTGAGGAGGCGGGACTGCACTGGATATCTGGAAAGGAAAATGAAAGCTGGAAGTGCGTTGTACCTACTGTTTTCGCCGGAGCCTGTGGGTGTGGTATCTGTTTCTGACAATGAGATTGGAGACTTGTATGTTCTGCCGGAAAAAGAGGGCAGAGGGTTCGGTTCTGCTTTGTTGAAATTCGCCATGCAACGGACGGAAAAACCAATGCTTACTGTGCTTTCAAATAACGAAAGAGCGATCAGGCTCTATACTCGCTTTGGCTTTATAACAACAGATAGAAAGTGGTTGCGGGAAGGGCTGTGGGAATTGACGATGGAGAAAATACAATGATTGACATTTCTGTAAAGGATTTGGTAAAGTCCTTTGAAATCGGGGACAATTTGCTGGATGGACTTAGCTTTGATATACAGGAAGGGGAGTGCGTTGCAATTTTGGGGCGCAACGGCTGCGGCAAGACCACCCTCTTTCGTATCCTCACCGGGGAGATCGGTTTTGACTCAGGGGAGGTCTATGTCAATCCCCATAAGCGGCTGGGGCTTATTTCACAGATTCCCCGGTATCCCTTTGGTTACACCGTGGAGGATGTTCTGCGTTCTGCCTTTGCTCCTCTTTTGAAGCTGCGTCGGCAGATGCAGGAGCTGGAAACGAAAATGGCTTCCGGCTCGGATAAGGCAATACTTTCTCAATATGACAGCCTGACTTCCCGCTTCGCCTCTCAGGGGGGCTACGACATGGATGTGGACACGGACAAGGTCTGCAACGGTCTGGGAATCACATCGGAGCAGCGGAAACAGGACTTCGACAGCCTGTCTGGAGGCGAAAAGACAAGAGTAAACTTAGCCCGTCTCCTTCTGGAAAAGACAGAGATTCTCCTTTTGGACGAGCCTACTAATCATCTGGACTTAAAAAGCGTGGAATGGCTGGAAGAATATATTGCCCGCTTTAAGGGTACGGTTCTTACGATCTCCCATGACCGTTATTTTTTGGATCGGGTTGCACACCGTATTATTGAGATCACAGAGGGGCATGGAGAGTTTTATTCCGGCAACTATTCCTTCTATATAGATGAAAAGCAAGCCCGGTTTGATCTGCAAATGAAGCAGTATCAGCAGGAGCAGGCGAAGCTAAAGCAGTTGGGCTTTACTCTAGAGCGCATGAAGGGCTGGGGCATCAACAACCGCACCCTGTACCGTCGTGCCATGTCCATTCAGCACCGCATGGAGCGCATTGAAAAAACAAAACGCCCCACAGTTGAAAAGACCATGAAGGCATCCTTTGCTCAGCGGGATTTCTTTGGAGATCTGGTTTTTGAAACAAAGAATCTGAGCAAGAGCTTTGGTTCTTTGGAGCTGTTTTCCGGAGTGGATTTGACTGTAAGGGGCAGTGAGCGCATCGCAATTTTGGGAGATAACGGAGCGGGAAAAACCACCTTCATCCGCTGCCTTTTAGGTGACGAGGACTGCGAGGGCAAGATCAAATTCGGCCCCACGGTCAAATGGGGTTATCTGCCCCAAACCATCCACTTCTCCCACCCGGAGCGGAGTCTGTACGACACCATGCTCTACGAAAAGAACCTGACCCCTCAGGCAGCAAGAGATCGTTTGGGTGCGTTCATGTTCTCCGGGGAGGATGTGTTTAAGACCGTTGGAACGCTTTCCGGCGGTGAGCAGTCCCGGCTTCGGCTGTGTATGCTCATGGACGAGAAAATCAACCTTCTAATTCTGGACGAACCCACCAACCATTTGGACATTACGGCAAGAGAATGGGTGGAGGCGGCAATTGAGGAATTTGAAGGGGTGCTGCTGTTTGTGTCCCACGACCGCTATTTTATCGAAAAGTTTGCTGAGCGCATTTGGCTGTTAGAGGATGGAAAGGTTCGGGATTTCCCCTTTGGCTATGCCAAGTACCGCTCTGTTTTGGAGCATGAAGCCATGGCAAAGCAAACCGCTCCCGCAGCCCCCAAGCCCAAGAAGGAAAAGCCAAAGGGTGGCAGCAAGGAGCAGGAAAAGCTGGTGCGCCGCTTAGAGCGGGAGATCGAAAAGCAGGAGCGGCTTCTAAAGGAACTGGACGATGGAATCGAAAAAGCCGCCGCCGACTATCAGGAGCTGACCCGACTGTTGGAAGAAAAGGAAGAAGCGGAACTGGTTTTGCTGGAGCTTATGGAGCAGTGGGAAGCGGCACAGAGCTGAAAACTGCCAAGTTTGAAAAACGGAAACAGAATAAATGGGGCATAGATTGGTGTTTGACCTTTCTATGCCCCTGTGTTATTTGCTGGTTATTTTGCCTTTCTGCTGATTCCGGAGTAACGAATGGCTAAAATGGCTATTCGGCACTCTCAACACCCGGAACAGGAGGAAGAAGCGTTTCAGTGGAGCAGTCTGTGTAACCGGGGTAATTTCCCAGCTTTTCGCACAGAGCATAGAAATCAGTGAAATCAAGACTGTCGTTCAAGTCATAATTCCACATTTTGGAGCTGTTTGCCCACATACGCTCCACGATGTTGTATTTACCGTTTGAATCAACGCCGCTCCAAACCTGCTGCTCGGTATTGTACGCGCCGTAATCCGACCAAATCAGGAAATAGCCGCCGGCAACATTGTCCGCGTCAACAATTACTTCATTTTCTGTTCCCAAGTCGTTGGGGTGTGTAAATACCGTAGGATTCCAATTGTTGTAGATCCGGTCAGCGGAGGCATATTGCCATGTCCAGAACTCTGTATCCGGGTCACGGCCGTCTGCTCCGGCATCATTGGTAGCCAGAACATAGTAACAGTAATTCTGTACGCAGTTGTATACTTTGTAACCTTCATCCACAAAGTGATTCACATCCTGAACGAAGTCATTATCCTGAGGAAGCCACCAGTAGAGGATCTCCAAATCATCATTAAATTCAAGATTCTGTACATACCAGTGTTCTTTCAGCTTGTTCCGGATGCCAACGCCGTCTCTGTCTACAAAATCACTGAAAATACGAACAGAGTAACCTTTCTCCTGAAGCAAAGCGGTGATTTCGTTGATGTAGTCCGTAAAGACATCATATTTTGAACCACTTTCAGCGAGAACGGAACTGTTATATTTCTCAGCCAACACCTCTTGGGCATAGGTTTTCCAGCCGTCCAGAGAATAAAAGGTCACTTCATCGGCGCAAATATTAAAGGAGTCACAGCCATACTGCTTAAAGAAGTCGGCATAATCCTCTAAAAGTGCTTCCAGAAGGGCCCTTGAAACGGGATTAGTAACATCAATGACCTTTGTGTAACCGCGAACACCCTTGTCGTTTTTGACCTGAATGTAATCCCAGCAACCGAATTTGCCGAAGCCGGTGGTTTTGTTGGTGGCAAGATCCGTGATACCCTCCCGGGAATATTTCTTTCCACCGAAGTTAAAGGAAAAGTTTGGGTTGGTTTCCGGGCAGGAGATGTGAAATTCGTTTTCGCCCAGTACATAAGCTGGCCACTTATACCGCAGATATTGGCAGTGCATAGGGGTGTCAAAGGAGGGGACGACGTCGATTTGATATTGCTTTGCAACCTCCAGAATTTCTACCATCTCAGCGGCGGTGAGATACTTGTCCTTATCCTCATAATTCTCGTATTCGTCTACCAGCCAGGTTGCAGCCCAGCCGCCTACAAGAGGGGAGAAGTCATTTCCGTTGGCACTGGTGAAGTATTCTTCGTCCCAGATATCCAGACGAATACCCTGATCCTCCGCAAAGTGGATCTCAAAGGTATTGTATCCCATATATGCCATTTCCCGGAGATAATTTTTGATCCATTCCGGGGTGAAATACTTTCTGCCGCAGTCCAGCATGACGACCCTTTCGGAGGCATCGGGAGCATCTGTGATGGTGCAGCCCCCAAGGGTATCTGAGCCATTTGCCCGGAACATTTTAATGACCATAAAGGCACCATACATGAGCCCACGACGGTCAGTGCCTGTGATTTGGATTTTATTGTCAGTTACGGTGATCTCATAACCCTCAGGAATACCCCCAGCCACAGAGCTGTGGATTTTTAAGATGATATCACCCTTTTTTGTGTTGTGTTCCTCTCCCCAAACCACGGGCAGACTTTCCGTTCCTCCCAAACCCGCCGCGGCGAACTGCTGGCTGATAAACTGTGCCAGCTCCTGGGTTTCCGCATCCGGTTGGGAAGCGCAGGAGATGAAAAACCTGCACTTGTTGGAGATCACATATTTTCCTTCTCCGGGCGTATAGGAGTCCGGGAGCTTTTGCAAATAAGCATCGTTGGTAACAACAGGCGGCTCATACAGAGCGGCGATCAATGGGGAGATCACGGCTAAAAGAAGGAAACAAGCTATGAGCCATTTGTATTTTTTAAGAAATCCCATATATTAAAGCTCCTTCAAAAATGTGCATAAGGAATGGTTATGGCATATTGAACAGGGAGGGACGAGAACTGAACGATCTTGTCCCTCCTTGAGTTGTATGACCTTGTTCTCAGGATCTAAAAACAGCATTCATATTGGTGTGATAGCAAATACCATCCTCCGGAGGCATACCTTCAGCGGGCCAATCACAGTGCGTTGTATCGATCCACAGACCGGCTGCTGCCCAGTCACGCATTTTATCTGTGGCATTATTGCTGTCCTCAACACACTTGGAACTCAGGCTATGTACGATGTAGCTGGGGTGGCAGGCGGCGATGACCTGGGTCAGGACAAAATGCTCCACTTCTACGGTGGGGCGAATATATTTTTTCTTCATGGACTACCTCCGTTATATCAGGGAATTGTCAAAGACAACCTCCACATATTCATCATATCCCATCGTCAGAAGTAAAAGGGGATATGAGTGTTACAGTCTCTCTTGAGGCTGATTCGGGCGATGCTTCCTGCATCTTCCCCCTTCCCCGAGAGGAAGGAGGAAGGTTTATTATATTACAGGATCATCTTGCCGTCCTCACCGAAGGTGTAAAGTCCCTCGTCCATGAGGCCGTTGGTATTGGTGACCCAATACTCGCCAACTGCTGCTTGTCCGTTGGAGCGGATGTAGTAGTAGCTGCCGTCCAGTTGGATCAAGCCTGCCGCGGTTTGCAGGGCATCATTTACATAGTAGTACAGTGCGCCGTTTTCTTCCACGATTCCGTTTCTGAAACGCATGGTGCCGTCTTCCAGGAAGGTGTAGAAGCCTTCCTCCACCAGACCATTGGTGTTGGTGACCCAATAGCTGCCGATTGCGACCTGACCGCTGGAACGGATATAGTAGTAGTTGCCGTCCAGCTTGATCAGACCCGCGCCGTACTGGATGCTGTTGTTGACATAGTAGTACAAAGTGCCGTCCACATCAACAATGCCATTGAGCAGGAGCATGGAGCCGTCTGTCTGGAAGGTGTACATACCGGCGGGGAGAAGGTTGTTGGTATTGGTGACCCAATAATCGCCCACAGCGACCTGACCACCGGAGCGGATGTAGTAATACTTTCCATCCAGCTTGATCAGACCCGCGCCGTATTGCAGGTTGTTGTTGATGTAGTAGTACAGTGTGCCGTCTACATCCACAATGCCATTGTTTAGCAGCATTGCGCCATTATCCTGGAAGGTGTAGTAGCCTTCATCCATCAGACCGTTGGTGTTGGTGACCCAGTAGTTGCCAATGGCGAGCTTGCCGCTGGTACGGACATAATAGA